>NZ_JBAWHG010000016.1:0-44022 GCF_049593655.1 Chlorobium sp. | reverse complement strand
TGCTATCTCAGGGCGGGGTGTGATTCCCCACCGGCGGTATTCCGGGCGACTTGTCCGGAGAGCCCGCGAGCGCTTCCGCTGCATGGCGGAAGGTCAGCAGATTTGGTGAAAAGCCAAGGCCGACGGTCAGAGTCCGGACGAAAGAGAATGAGAATGCCTCAAGGGTATTCCTGCGCCCTGATTCATGCAATTTTTAATACAGCAGCCATGAATCAGATGTTTTCAGAACAATCCGGCAGTGCTTTTTCCCGTGTCGAGCAGGCTCTTCTTTCCCTTCGCAGAGGGGAGGGCGTGCTGGTTGCCGATGATCCCGGCCGTGAAAACGAGGCCGATCTCATTTTTCCGGCAGAGTCAGTCACGGTTGTGCAGATGGCCATGCTTATCCGGGAGTGCAGCGGTATCGTCTGCCTCTGCATGACCGACGAGAAGATCCGTTCCCTTGAGCTTCCCATGATGGTCGAGCACAATACCAGCGGATTTCAGACCGCATTCACCGTTTCCATCGAGGCCGCCGAAGGGGTTACGACAGGAGTTTCCGCCGCCGATCGGGTGAAAACCGTCAGAACCGCCGCCGCCGGACATGCCCGGCCATCCGATCTCCGCCGTCCAGGTCATATCTTTCCCCTCAGGGCAAGGCCGGGAGGGGTGCTCGAACGTCCCGGCCATACCGAAGCCACGGTGGATCTCATGAGACTTGCCGGCCTGAACCCCGCCGGGGTGCTCTGCGAGCTGACCAATCCCGACGGCACCATGGCGGGCACCGAAGAGACCCTTGCCTTTTCAAGGCTGCATGGTTTTCCGGTACTGACCGTAGGGGATATCGTGGCTTATATCGAACAGAGCGCCCTTGAGGCTTCCCCGAGGTGAATGCAGCCGGCTGTGCGCCGATGCCGACATCTCCTTCAGGTGAAGCTGTTTTTTTGTGGAACCGCCGTCAATTGTCTGTTCGTGAAATTTCAAGTAGTTCATCAGTAATGGTTTACCCGTTTTTTCGCTGCGTTGTTCTCTTTTTTCTGCTGATTATTTTCCCGGTATCTCCTGCAGATGCCCGGATGCTCGAAGGGCGGGTCGTGGGGGTAAGGGACGGCGACACCATCGAACTGCTCGACGCCGTCCGCGAGCGCCACGTGATCCGTCTTGCCCATATCGATACTCCCGAAAAAGCCCAGCCATACGGCGGCAAGGCAAAGCAGTACGTTTCTTCGCTGATTTTCGGAAAAGCGGTCAGGATCGAGGTGACGGACCGGGACCGGTACGGGCGTCTCATCGGGGTTGTCTATATCGGCGGAACCAATGTCAATCTCCAGCTGGTCAGGCAGGGATATGCCTGGTGGTACCGGGAGTACTCCCGGGATGTTTCCTACGGGCGCTCGGAACTCGATGCATTCGAGCGGCGCAGCGGTCTGTGGGCCGATTCCCGGCCGGTTCCTCCCTGGGAGTGGCGACGGAAAAAACGGGCGGCCTCGTAGTTGCAGCAACTGATGCGGCCAGCCTTTTTCCTGATGGAGCCGGTTGCGTATGTGTTTCCGGTTTTTTCTACATTGGGATATGGTCGGTGTAGTTATCCAGGCATCATATCTGAACGGTCATATGGAGGTAATGCGGGATACGGCAATGGAGTACCGCAGGCGGGTATGCCTTGCAATGAACTCTATCAGCAGCGCGATCCGGGGGGCTTACACTTGAAGAGATCGCCGGGACACGGTTACCGGTACAGCGCTGGATTGCGGTTTCTCGGGTTCCCGGAATTTTGCCAAAGCTTTTCGCCAGCATTCCGGAAAAGCAAGAGAGGAAACATGAACACGGCAACGATGAAAACGTTTTATCGCTGCATACGGCGTATACTGCTTCCGTGGAGTTCGAAAATCTGCCGATGCAACCTTGGAGAAAAGAGATGAAAACAGAAATACAGGAGATGCCGGAGTATACCGTCGCGTATGTGCGCAAGATCGGGGCTTACGGCAAGGAGACCTGCGGGCAGGCTTTCGATGAACTGGCGCGGTGGGCGGGCCCGAAAGGCCACTTCGACCGAGGAGTGGTGCTCGGGGTCTATTGGGATGATCCGAAAGTGACCTCGCCGGAAAACTGCAGGGTTGATGCCTGCGTCAGCGTTCCTCCGGGGACCGTCACCGACGCCCAGATCGGCCTGCAGGTAATCAGCGGAGGTTCCTATGCGGTATGCGGATTCGAACTCGATTCGGACGGCTTTCCCCAGGCCTGGAACGACGCGTTCGCCTGGCTGGCTGGCAGCGGATACGAGTGTGACGACAGGCCATGCTATGAGCTGTATCGCAATAATGGCGCGGAGCATCCCGAAGGGAAGTGGTTTGTCGATATCTGCATTCCCCTGAAACGGAGGTAACGCATTGTCGCGCGGTGCTGTTTCCAGAGCGATTTCGGCCTGTGGCCCGGCTGTGGCAAGATGGCATGAAAAACGGTAATCTTTTGACTGGAACACAGGATGACAAGAAGTGAACGGGCGGTTTCGATTTTTTCCGAGGGGTACAACTGCGCCCAGTCGGTGTTGTTTTCGTTCAGCGACGATCTCGGCATAGCAGGGGACACCGCGCTGAAGATCGCCTCGGGATTCGGCGGGGGAATTGGACGGATGCAGGAGGTCTGCGGCGCTGTGACCGGCGGCGTGATGGTTATCGGCGCACGGTATGGCCGGGGGGAAGGCGACGACCGGTCTGCTTCAGGCATTGCGTATGCAAAGACCAGGGAGCTCATGTGCCGGTTTGCCGAACGGCACGGATCCTATTGCTGCAGCACCCTCCTCAGCGGCTGCGAGCTCATGACCGAGGAGGGGCGAAAGGCTTACTCGGATAACGGGTATTGCAGCACGGTATGCACTCCCTGCGTACGCAGCGTCGTCGATATCCTCGAACATATATTATAATATACCCCTCGAACCGGCCGTACTCATACCCACCCCCTCAGCTTCATCGCGTCCGCCACTCGCCCTGCTCCTACAATGTAAGCGCCGAGGCGGTTATGCACGCTGTACCTTCGTGAGGTGTCGATCACGTTCCGGAATGCGGTTTTCATCTTTTTTTCAAGCCGCCGCTGAACCTCAGTCTCCTCCCAGTAGTACCCGTACGTGTTCTGAACCATCTCGAAATAGGAGACCGTGACGCCTCCGGCATTGCAGAGCAAGTCAGGGATAAGCATGACCCCTCTGCCGTGGAGGATGCTGTCGGCTTCGGGAGTGGTCGGGCCGTTTGCAAGTTCTGCAACGATTTTCGCCTTGATGTTTTCCGCGTTCAGGCCGGTTATCACCGATTCCAGCGCGGCAGGAAAGAGTACGGCAACGTCGAGTTCGAGCAGCGCTTCGTTCGATACAGCCGAGGCTCCGGGAAAGCCGGTTACCGAGCCGGTAGCCTGTTTGTGTGCGCTGACTGCCGCATGGTCGAGACCTTCGGGATTGTATATGCCGCCTTTTGAATCCGATACGCCGACCACCCTCATGCCGAGCAGTTCGGCGGCAAGTTTGTGGGCATGACTGCCGACATTGCCGTATCCCTGGATTGCAGCCCTCTGGCCGGAAAGGTCGAGACCGGCTACCCCGGCAGCTTCACGGACGCAGCAGATTCCTCCCCTTGCCGTGGCATCTCCCCTGCCTGCAGACCCTCCGAGGGGGAGGGGTTTTCCGGTTATGACTCCGAATTCGTTGTTTCCCTGCATAAAGGAGTACTCGTCGGCCATCCAGGCCATAATCTGGGGCGTGGTGTACAGGTCGGGCGCCGGAACATCCTTTTCAAGGCCGAGCATGCGACCGACCTGGCGGATATAGGCGCGCGAGAGCCGTTCGAGTTCGCCGTTCGACATGGATTTCGTATCGCAGATCACCCCTCCTTTTCCTCCTCCGAGAGGCAGATCCATGACGGCTGTTTTCCAGGTCATCCATGCGGCCAGGGCCCGTACCGTATCGATGGTCTCGTCGGGGTGAAAGCGGATGCCCCCCTTGTTCGGCCCGCGCGCATCATTATACTGTACCCTGAACCCATGAAAGATTTTCGTGCAGCCGTTATCCATTTTAACCGGCATGGTGACATGGAGCTCCCTGAGCGGCCAGCGGAGCAGTTCGTGGGTGGCGGGATCGAGCTGCATGATCGCGGCAGCCTCGTCAAGCTGTTTACGGGCCGAGACGAACGGGTTTCGTTCCGAAGGGGTTCCGGTCTGCATAAGCATATCGGGAAGCGTGCATTCTCTGGATTCGGTTCTTTCGGTCATGGCTCGAGTGGTTTAACCAGGGCAAGAAAGTCGCGCAGGCACTATGGGATCAGCCTGTTCAGGGCTCGAAGAGGATAACGGTGCCGAAGCCGACGACACTCATTTTGTCGTCACAGGGGTCTTCACCGCTGTTGCCGTAACAAAGATAGGGAGGATTTTCCGTTTTTTCGAGCATTTCCCCGTGGATGCCCTGCGGGAAAGCATTCCCCCAGGCATCGCGGGAAGTGGCGGTTAAGGAAGTTCGGCCGTGCCGCGGTAGATGATTTTTGCCGGGCCGGAGAGGGTTACGGTTTTCAGATTTTCACTGAAGGAGACTTCAAGAATATCACCACTCCGGACTTTCACCTTCACCGTGGGAGAGGTCACCTTTCCAAGCCGGTAGCTCATGAGTGCTGCTGCAACGGCTCCGGTTCCGCAGGCAAGGGTTTCGTCCTCGACGCCTCTTTCAAATGTCCTTACACTGAGGCCGTCCGGAGAGGTTATCTCAAGGAAGTTCACATTGGTTCCCTCCGGAAAGATATCCGTTCTGTGCCTTACGGCGCGGCCCTCGTTATAGACATCGATACGGTCGAGCTCCCCCTGGGAAGTATAGATTACGGCATGGGGTGACCCTGTGTTGACATAATGGCAGGTGAGTCCCTCAACCGGCAGTCCGTCACGGAAATCCCGAGGGTCGAGCATGTGCAGCCTAACCTGTTCCGGTCCGGTGATGGCTGCGTCGTAGCGGTTGCCGTTGGCCTCGAAAGCGTAGCGCCCCTTTTCGGCGGACGGGACTCCTTCGACATGCGCGAAATAAGCCGCGCATCGTCCTCCGTTGCCGCACATCGATCCCGGAAGTCCGTCGGCATTGTAGTACTTCATGCTGAAGTCGAAACGAGCCGATGGTTCTATGAGAATGAGGCCGTCCGCTCCTATTCCCGTTCTTCTCGTGCACAGGGCATTGATCTGGTCGCCGGTGAGCTGCAGGGCCCTGCTCCTGTTGTCGATGACGATAAAATCGTTTCCGGCTCCCGAAAGCTTTGTGAAATTGATCTGCATACCGTTACCTGCCGCTTGTTTCGTGGTCTGTTTTCAGTGTATTCTCCGGGGTGCATTCCATGAACCACCAGGGTTTTCAACAAGTTAGAATGGCTAAAATACAGCCGCTGCGGGTGAAAGCCGCGCCAAAAAAATTTATTATTAAATAATTTTTCTTATTTTGTCTGCTACTATGTCAAGTGATTTGTCGGGCATAAGCCAGGTAACGGCAATAGCGATAGATTTGTTCTGTATTCCTTGCTGATTTTTTGAGATTTGCACATGAGCGCGGCCTGAGCGGCGGATGCCATTCAAGAGCGGCATTGATACCATGTGCTTTTTTATCTGAAATCCGGACCGGTGTTTACCGGCATTGCAAGGCACAACGCACAGATTTTCTTTTCGGTTTCTTCAACCTGAAATACGACCAAACAAAGGAGAGAATACAATGGCTGAACAAGTGAATCCTGCAGGAGTCAAGCCAAAGGGATCTGTCCCACCTCCCAAGGGGAATGTTCCATCTCCCAAGGGAAACGGCGCACCCGGAGCTCCATCCGTTATCAAGGAACAGGACGCTGCCAAAATGAGGAGATTTCTGTTCCAGAGAACAGAAACCAGAACCACGAAGTGGTATCAGGTCTTTGATACCGAAAAGCTGGACGACGAACAGGTAGTCGGCGGCCACCTTGCACTTCTCGGCGTCATGGGCTTTCTCATGGCGATCTACTACATTTCCGGGATCCAGGTCTTCCCTGGCGGTTATGCAGGCTTTCACGATAACTGGTTCTATCTTACCATCAAGCCGAGGATGGTCTCTCTCGGCATCGACACCTACAGCACAAAAACCGCCGATCTCGAACAGGCGGCGATCAACCTTCTCGGCTGGGCTCTTCTGCATGTCATTTCCGGTTCCATTCTGCTTTTCGGCGGATGGAGGCACTGGACGCACAACCTGACCAACCCGTTCACCGGCAGGGCAGGCAACTTCCGCGACTTCCGTTTTCTCGGCAAGTTCGGTGATATGGCCTTCAACGGCACAAGCGCGAAGACATACAAGGATGCCCTTGGACCTCACACCGTATACATGTCGCTGCTTTTTCTCGGCTGGGGTCTTGTGATGTGGTTCGCTCTCGGCATTCCTCCCGTACCCGATTTCCAGACCATCAATTCAGAGCCGTTCATGTCGTTCGTGTTCGCGGTCATTTTCTTCGCTCTCGGCATCTACTGGTGGAACAATCCTCCCAATGCAGCCATTCACCTCAATGACGACATGAAGGCGGCATTTTCCGTTCACCTGACCGCTATCGGCTACATCAACATCGCACTCGGCGTCATCGCTTTCGTTGCTTTCCAGCAGCCATCCTTCCACGCGTATTACAAGGAACTCGACAACCTCGTATTCTACCTCTACGGTGAGCCCTTCAACCGCGTCAGCTACGACTTCGTACAGGAAGGCGGCAGAATCCTGTCAGGCAAGAAGGAATTCGCCGAATTCGCTCCCTACGCCATTCTTCCAAAGAACGGCCAGGCATTCGGCATGTCGAGGGTGGTCATCAACCTGATTACCTTCAACCATATCATCTGCGGCGTTCTCTATGTTTTTGCCGGTGTCTATCATGGCGGTCAGTATCTCCTCAAGATTCAGCTGAACGGTCTGTACAACCAGATCAAGTCCATCTGGATCACCAAAGGCCGTGACCAGGAAGTCCAGGTCAAGATTCTCGGTACCGTCATGGCGCTCTGCTTCGCCACCATGCTTTCCGTCTATGCGGTTATCGTCTGGAACACCATCTGCGAGCTGAATATTTTCGGCACCAACATCATGATGTCGTTCTACTGGCTGAAACCGCTACCTGTCTTCCAGTGGATGTTTGCCGATCCGAGCATCAACGACTGGGTTATGGCTCATGTCATTACTGCAGGCTCGCTGTTCTCGCTTATCGCACTCGTGCGTATCGCATTCTTCTCGCACACCTCTCCGTTGTGGGATGATCTCGGTCTTAAAAAGAACTCCTATTCCTTCCCCTGTCTCGGACCGGTTTACGGTGGTACCTGCGGCGTATCCATTCAGGATCAGCTCTGGTTCGCCATGCTCTGGGGAGTCAAGGGTCTTTCAGCTGTCTGCTGGTATATCGACGGAGCATGGATCGCTTCGATGATGTACGGTGTGCCGGTTGCCGATGCGAAGGCATGGGATTCCGTTGCAGGCCTGGCTCATCACTATACTTCGGGCATCTTCTATTATTTCTGGACAGAGACCGTGACGATCTTCTCGAGTTCCCATCTCTCGACGATTCTCATGATCGGTCACCTGATCTGGTTCATCAGCTTTGCCGTATGGTTTGAGGATCGCGGTTCCCGTCTTGAAGGTGCTGACATCCAGACCCGCACCATACGCTGGCTCGGCAAGAAGTTCCTCAACAGGGACGTATCTTTCCGCTTCCCGGTGCTGACGATTTCCGATTCGAAGCTTGCCGGTACCTTCCTGTATTTCGGCGGTACCTTTATGCTTGTCTTCCTCTTTATCGGTAACGGTTTCTATCAGACAGACTCTCCGCTTCCGCCGCCTGTCGCTGATGCCGCCGTATCCGGACAGCAGATGCTTACACAGGTTGTGGACTTCCTGATCAAGCTGGTTGCCTGAGTATAGTCCATCCCGGGGGGCCTCAAAAACCCTCCGGATCTCTTTTGGCCTGTTAATACTTTTACCATTGTCAATTTAAGAGGAGGGTTTTTATGGCCGAGCCTGTTAAACAGCCAGATATATCTCCAAAGCCTGCCGCTCCAGCAGCGAAAGCAGCACCGGCCGCACCCAAAGCCGCGGCTCCGGCTGCAAAGCAGGATCAGGCTAAACCGAAGGCATCAGCGCCGAAGCAGCCATCCGGAAAGCCTCGCCTTGAAGCCTTGAATGTCAATCTCGGAAGGACCGGTATCCGTCAGGAGTCGGCGCTTCCTGTCAAGAAAGCCGCTCCGAAGCCGGCCCCGAAACCGGCGCCTGCAGGCGCAAAACCGGCACCGGGGGCAAAGCCCGCCGCTCCGGCAGCAGGAGCCGTTCCCGCCGCAAAAGGTGCGCCGGTTGCGAAACCTGCCGTTCCAAGAGCGAAAAAGCACTATTTCATTATCGAAAACCTCTGCGTAGGGTGCGGACTCTGTCTCGATAAATGTCCGCCCAAGGTCAATGCCATCGGCTACAAGTTTTACGGCGATGTTCAGGAGGGGGGATTCAGATGTTACATCGATCAGGTTGCCTGCATCTCCTGTTCGGCATGTTTCTCCGGCGACGAGTGTCCCTCGGGAGCCCTGATCGAGGTTCTGCCTGATGGACAGGTGCTCGACTTCTCGTATACGCCTCCCGAAAGGCTCGATTTCGATCTGCGCTTTCTCCACCGTTTTCATCGGGAAGTCCGATAGGAACCGCAGACGGTTTGCATGAAATACACCAAAAGCATTGCCCTGTTCCTCGGGCAATGCTTTTTTTTTAAGATATTGTTCTATGCCGGAAATGCCACTGCCGATAACCTCCACCGATGAATCCAATCCGTTTCCGCCGGGAGGCGGAGACCCGGATACGCTTGTCATCATTCCAACCTACAACGAGTCCGAAAATATATCGAGGGTGATTGAAAAGGTTTTCACCCTCTACCCGTCGGGACTCGATATTCTTGTTATCGACGACAACTCGCCTGACGGAACGGCAGCAATCGTAACTGCCCTGCAGCAGACGCGGCCCGGTCTGAGGCTCATGAAAAGAAGCGGCAAGCTCGGGCTCGGCACGGCCTATCTTGCAGGATTCCGTTACGCCATCGAGAAAGAGTACCGGTTCGTCATCGAGATGGATGCCGATCTCTCCCATGACCCCGAAATGATTGCCGTGCTGCTCGACGGTATGGATTCGGCGGATCTGGTGATCGGTTCCCGATATGTGAACAATACGGTCAATGTGATTAACTGGCCGCTCGGCAGGCTGGTGCTTTCCAAGCTGGCAAGCGTGTATACCCGAATGATTACCGGTATGCCCATTTTCGATCCTACCGGCGGGTTCAAGTGTTTCAGGAGAAAAGTGCTTGAGACGCTCGATCTTCAGCGGGTCAATTCCCAGGGATACTCGTTTCAGATCGAAATGAATTTCAGGGCCTGGAAAAAAGGGTTCGTTATACGGGAGGTGCCGATTGTCTTTACCGACCGGACGGTGGGGCAATCGAAAATGACCAGAAAAAATATCCGTGAGGCGGTCTGGATCGTCTGGTGGCTGAAAATCAAGTCGATTGTGGGACTGCTTTGAGCACCGCTCTCCGGAAGGTATTTCCCTTTCCGGAGAATGGCGCCCGAAATGGGCTCAGTGCTGCCGGTTTTCTGCAATGATCTCCTGCATGATCTCCTGGGGAGCCTCTTCATAGTGGCTGAAGCTGTAGGAGTATTTCGCCCTGCTTTGCGTCAGCCTCGTAAGGGAGTGGTGGAATGAGGAGAGCGATGCCTGCGGAATAAGTGCTTTGACGATCTGAAAACGGGCATCGGTGTCCATGCCGATAATCTTTCCTCTCCTGCTTGAAATTTCGCCTACGATTTCACCGGTGTACTGCTCGGGAGCATAGACTTCCAGGGAGTAGAACGGCTCCAGCAGAAGCGCCCTGGCTTTTTCGAATGCCGATTTGAATGCCATGCTGGCCGCTATCTTGAATGCGAATTCGGAGCTGTCGACCGGATGGAACGACCCGTCGTAGGCAACGGCCTTGAGATCGATAACCGGAAAGCCCGCAAGGATGCCGGTTGCGATGGACTCCCTGACCCCCTTCTCGACTGCAGGCAGATAACGGGTGGGGACCACTCCTCCGACAACTTCGCTTGAAAATTCGAAACCGCTGTCCCTCTCTTTTGGTTCAAGTCTCAGCCAGACATCGCCGTACTGTCCTCTGCCGCCGGACTGCTTTTTGTATTTGCCCTGGGCCGTCGCGGCAACGCGGATGGTCTCCCGGTAGGGTATTTTTATCGGAGCGGTCTCTACCTGAACGTTGAACTTGTTCTGCAGGCGGCTGATGATGATGTCGAGATGGGTTTCGCCAAGGGTTTTGATGATCGTCTGGTTGAACTCCACATCATGGACAATGGAAAAACTCGGGTCTTCTTCATGCAGGTGGTGCAGTCCGGCGGAAATTTTCTCTTCGTCACCCTGTGCGACAGGGATGATTGCCGAAGCGAAAACCGCCTGAGGAAAGGTTATCGGACTGATCCTGCAGTTTTTCCCCTTGTCGGTCAGCGTATCGTTGGTATGGGCGTCCTTGAGCTTGACAACCATGCCGATGTCGCCGGCAAGAAGTTTTTCGACAGGTATTTTTTTCTGGCCGAGCATGGTGTATACCTGACCGATTTTTTCAAGCTGGCCGGTCTGTACATCGATCAGTTCGTGGCCGGTTTCGATATGGCCCGAATAAACGCGCAGGTATGAGATTTCGCCGACCCTGGGTTCGGACATGGTTTTGAAAATGAAGGCAACCGTTGGGCCTTCCGGATCGGGCTCAAGAAGATTTTCCGTTTCGTCAATCGTGCAGAGCGAATGCTCGGGCCCGCGTTCGATCGGGGAGGGGCAGAGGTTGACAATGCCGTTGAGCAGCCGTTCGGTTCCGATAAGGTGCAGCGGCGAAGTACAGAATACAGGGAAAAACGTTCTGGTGAGCAGAGCTGATTTGATGCCGGATCGCAGTTCGTCTTCGGTAAGTGTGCCGATTTCGAAAAAGCGGTTCATCAGCTCTTCGTCGGTTTCGGCAACGGCTTCGATGAGCTGCTGGTGAAGCTCTTCGGCACGCTTCAGATAGGCTGCCGGTATATCGGATACGGTCATGTTTCCCGGCTTGTCCGGGTTGAACTCGAGCTGCTTCATCAGCAGCACGTCAATGAGGATGTGGTGCCCGAGCCCCTCTTCAGCGGGGAACTGGATCGGGGTCACAAGGTGTCCGAAATGCTCCCGCAGCTCTTCCAGAGAGTTATTGAAACTCGTACGGTCTGCGTCCAGCTTGGTAAGCACGAACATGGTCGGCTTGTAGTACTCCTGGGTATATTCCCAGACCGAATCGGTGCCGACCTCTACGCCGGTTGCCGCATTGACGGCGATAAGCACGGTGTCGGCCACCCTCATGGCGGATTTGACGTCCCCGTGGAAGTCGACAAGGCCGGGCGTATCGATAATATTGATTTTATGGTCGTTCCAGAAGCCGTGGATGATACTGGTATTGAGGCTGTGCTTTCTCTGAATCTCGTCGGATGAGTAATCCGAGAGGGTGTTTCCATCGTCGATGCTTCCCAGACGGTTGATCACCCCCATCGAGAGGGCCAGCGACTCACAGAGCATGGTTTTACCTGATCCGGCATGGCCGGTAACGACAATGTTGCGCAGTTGTTCTGGTTGGACGGCTTGCATGGCGGCACTCCTTGGTTGAATTGATGGTTAGGCGAAGCTGAAAAACCTGCTGAGCATGCTCCCGGCTTGCCGTAGGCGGCGGTGTCGGGAATCGTCGTGCAGCTGTCCGCTACACTCCGGTTTCTGCGCTCTGTTTCTGTTGATCTCGAAGCGCTCACAACGGTTTTTCAACGGCGACCTGTTTTCTTTGCGGGCCAGGATAAAAGAAGTCTGGTGCTGTCGGGTCTCTTCAGGCGGAAAACAGCATATCATCTAATAAACAAAAAAAAGCATTATTTGATGGTGCGGCAGCAATGAAATCGCATGGAAATTGGATAAATTTATGCATTGTGATACGGTAAAGGAACCTCTTTTTCCGTCCGGCTTTGTCGCCTGTTTCATAAAACAAAAACCATACTCCGCTATGCCCATAATCAGGAAAGTTCTTGCCCGCCAGATTCTTGACTCGAGAGGTAATCCTACCGTTGAAGTCGATGTATACACTGAAAATTCATTCGGCAGGGCTGCCGTGCCGAGCGGAGCCTCCACCGGAGTTCATGAAGCGGTCGAACTCAGGGACGGTGACGCAGGGATCTATCTTGGCAAAGGTGTACTGAAGGCTGTCGACAACGTCAATACCGTAATCAACGAGGCTCTCTGCGGTATGCTGGTGACCGAGCAGGAGGAGATCGATGAAATGCTGATTGCCCTTGACGGCACGCCGAACAAGGCAATGCTTGGCGCCAACGCCCTGCTCGGCGTATCTCTGGCCTGTGCAAAGGCCGGCGCCGAATATTCAGGCCTGCCGCTCTTCCGATACATCGGCGGCACCATGGCCAACACGCTTCCGGTTCCCATGATGAATGTGCTCAACGGCGGCGCTCATGCCGACAATACCGTCGACTTCCAGGAGTTCATGATTATGCCTGCAGGTTTCGCTTCATACAGCGATGCGCTTCGCTGCGGCGCCGAGATCTTCCATGCCCTCAAGGCTCTCCTCAAAAGCAAGGGACTGAGCACGGCGGTCGGCGACGAAGGCGGGTTCGCACCCAACCTTCGCTCGAACGAGGAGGCGATAGAGCTGGTGATAGAGGCTATCGGAAAAGCGGGTTATAAAGCGGGCTCCCCGACCGACAAGGGCGGACTCGGCGAGGCCCAGGTCATGATCGCACTTGACCCTGCCAGCTCCGAGTTCTACGATTCCGCGAAACAGCGCTATGTATTCAAGAAATCCTCCAAACAGGAGCTGACCTCCCTGGAGATGGCTGAATACTGGGAAAAATGGGCCAGCGCCTATCCCATTATCTCCATTGAGGACGGTATGGCAGAGGACGACTGGGAAGGGTGGAAGCTGCTGACCGACAAGATCGGTTCGAGGGTACAGCTTGTCGGCGACGATCTTTTCGTCACCAACAGCAAGCGGCTCGCCTCGGGCATCGAGCGCCGGGTAGGCAACTCGATTCTCATCAAGGTGAACCAGATCGGCACCCTTACCGAAACGCTGCAGGCCATCGACCTGGCAAAGCGCAACGGATATACTGCCGTGATCAGCCACAGGAGCGGAGAGACCGAGGACAGCACCATAGCCCAGATCGCCGTGGCCACCAATGCCGGGCAGATCAAAACCGGAAGCATGTCGCGTTCGGACCGTATGGCCAAGTACAACGAGCTGCTCCGCATAGAGGAGGAACTGGGAGGCCAGGCGAAGTATCCCGGCGGTGCGGCCTTCAGGGTATAGAAAATGCAGGCAGGGAACCCGTTGATCCGGGTTCCTTCTGCGTTTCTGCAGAAATATGCCGTTTTACGGATAGAACAGGTTCAGCAAATCTCAAGCCAGCAGGTATAGAGCAATGAAGCTTTTTTATGGGTTACGGGACTTTATCAGTTCCAGTCCGAAAAAATTTCTGTTTCTGATTTTGTTCGGCTTTATCGTTATCTGGTTTCTCTTCGACGATTACGGGCTTGTCAAGCGCATCAGGATGGAAGCCGAATATCGTATGCTGCTTGAGCGTTCGCGCCAGGAGCAGCAGCGCATTGTCGACAACGAGCAGCGCATCAGAAATGCATACAGTGCCGACAGCATCGAAAAAGCCGCAAGGGAGAAGTATAATTTCCGCAGGGAAGGGGAGACGCTCTACATTATCCGCAGCAAGTAGCCGGTCAGTCAATTACACGAGGTCAATTTTTTTGTTTTTCAATGTATCACTATCGCCGTCGTTATACCAGGGAGGTCGCCTTCGGACCCATATCGCTGGGGGGGTACCAGCCTGTCAGGGTCGAGTCGATGACCAATACCCATACCAGGGATACCTCCGCTTCCGTCGAGCAGTGCCGGCGCCTTTACGAGGCGGGCTGCGAAATCATCCGGCTTACCGTTCCTACGGAGCGGGATGCCGAAAACCTCAAACAGATCAGGGATCAGCTCCGTCGTGACCGGATCGACACGCCTCTGGTCGCCGACATTCATTTCTCGGCCCGTGCGGCCATGAAAGCCGTCGAGTATGTGGAGAACATCCGGGTAAATCCCGGCAATTATGCCAACCGGCAGAAGTTTTCGACCGAGGGTTATTCGGAAGAGGAGTTCCGGAGGGAGCTGGATACCGTTCGCACGGAGTTCGTTCCTCTGGTGAGGAGGGCCAAAGAGCTCGGTGTCTCCATGAGAATCGGCACCAACCACGGCTCCCTTTCCGACAGGATCGTCAGCCGTTACGGGAATTCTCACGAAGGCATGGTAGAGGCTGCTCTGGAGTTCGCCCGTATCTGTGAAGAGAACGGCTATTACGATCTGCTCTTTTCAATGAAGTCCTCGAATGTGAGGGTGATGATCCAGGCGTACCGGCTGCTCGTTCAGAAGGCCGACGGGGAACTCCGTCACGCCTATCCCCTGCATCTCGGCGTGACCGAAGCCGGCGACGGCGATGAAGGCCGGGTTAAATCCGCCATGGGAATCGGCGCGCTTCTCGAGGACGGTCTTGGAGATACCATCAGGGTTTCCCTGACCGAGGACCCGGTCAACGAGGTTCCGGTAGGTTTTGCGATCGTAAAAAAATATAACGACTACCATCTTGTGCGTGGAGAGAGCGCCCATCTTCCCGTGAAGCATGTTGTCGAGAGACGGAAGGGTTCCCGCCCGGAGCCTCCTCCTCCGTTCGACCCCTTCAGCTACAGGAAGAGAGTTTCCGGTCGGATTTTGCTTGCCGGTTTCCATGCCGGAGGCGACGAGATGCCGAGGGTTGAAACGGAAGTCCGCAGCCGGCTTTCCGATGCCGAAGCGGTTTTTCAGGAGATCAGCGCCCGGCTTGCCCCTGAAAAAGCTCCGGATGCCATCCGTTCGGAACTTGTCGGCGTGCGCATCGACAGCGCCGAAGAACTTGCCGCTCTCGACCTTCTGCTTGCAAGGCTGGGTGAATGTGGCCGGTCTGTAACCGCATCGACCTCCGATCCGCTGCTGTTGTGCGGAATGGCCGGAAAGGTCGCCAAGGCAAGGCTCGATATTCTGGAGGGGGAGCGGCTTGATCCCGATTTCATAACAGGGCTCGACTCCCGATCGCAGGGTTCGCTGGAATTCTGTTTTCTTCATGAGCAGTCGGGAGAGCGTGTTCCGGCCGAGGTGCTTGTGCATCTTGCCCGGAAGCTCAGGACGCAGGGTTTCGGGCGGGTGTTTTTTTCCGTCATCTCCGCCTCTCCGGTGTTCGTCTACCGGCATCTTGTCAGGGAGTTCAATGAGGGGGGCATCGATTACCCGCTTGTGGTGCGTTTCCGCAAAGGCGGCGAGGACAGGCTCGATACGCTTATCGACGCTTCGGTGCAGACCGGAACGCTTTTCTGTGACGGTATCGGAGATATTCTTGCGCTCGAAACCGGGCTCCCTCCTGCCGACGAGATCGATCTTGCATTCAATATTCTGCAGGGAGCAAGAACCAGAATGTCGAAAACCGAGTTCATCTCCTGCCCCGGTTGCGGCCGAACCTATTTCGATCTTGAAAAGGCGGCCAAGTCCATAAAACAGAGACTCATGCACCTGAAGGGCCTGAAAATAGGCATCATGGGCTGTGTCGTCAACGGTCCAGGCGAGATGGCCGATGCCGATTTCGGTTACGTGGGATCCGGGAAGGGCCGTATAAGCCTGTATGTCGGAAAGGATTGCGTTGAAGAGAATCTTCCGGAGGAGGGGGCTGTTGACCGGCTTATCGAGCTTATCAGGGAGAGAGGCAGATGGGTAGACCCCCTGTAGCGGCAACTGTTGCGCCATTATGGAAATGATGACTCCCGGAAGGAAAGGACCGTTGCTGCCGGTGGCTCTCGTCACGGGCGCATCATCGGGTATCGGACGTGCTCTTGCCGGAGCGTTTGCCGGCATGGGCAATCATCTGCTGCTGGTCGCCCGATCGGCAGACAGGCTTGCCGGCTTATCCCGTGAACTGCAGGCCGCTCACGGCGTTTCGGTGTTCTGCTGTCCGGCGGACCTCGCCCAGCAGGAGAGTCCGCAGCGGATTTTCGATTACTGCACCAGCCACCATCTTTCGGTACGGCTGCTGGTCAATTGTGCGGGAACCTCCCGTGCATCCGATTTCAGCGACCTCGCATTCGAAGATATCGAGCGCATCATGCAGGTGAACATGTCGGCCGCCGCACGCCTTGCCCGCCTGTTCATTCCCGGCATGGCTGCGGAGCGGGATGGCGCGGTCATCAACATCGCCTCTCTCGGAGGTCTTCAGGGCGTGCCGGGACTCGGCCTGTATTCAGCGACCAAATCCTTTATGATAACGCTGGGCGAAGCGCTGCATATGGAGCTCAGGGGAACGGGCGTGAAGGTTGTTACCGTCTGTCCGGGCTTTGTCGATACCGGCTTCATGGAGAGTTCCGGACATGACCGACGGGGTGTAAGGCTGCCGGTCCGCAGTGTGGATGTTGTCGTAAGGGCTGTACTCAGAGGCTACAGGCAGAACCGCATGCGTGTGTATCCGACCATTCTTGATTTTCTCGTCATCTTTTCACAACGCTTCGTCTCGCGCCACTTCTCCGTCAGACTGTCCGGGTATCTTGCCGCGGCAAGAAATAATCGATAATTTGTTTCTTTTTTTTTGTATTTAAAAAAGCGCAGGCTATATTACCTGCCCTGTTTTTTAGAATGAGCTGCTGGTGTAGCTCAATTGGTAGAGCAGCTGATTTGTAATCAGCAGGTTGCGGGTTCGAGTCCCATCACCAGCTCTTGACATTGCGGGTAGGTAGCGAAGTGGTTAAACGCAACAGACTGTAAATCTGTCGACATATGTCTTCGGAGGTTCGAATCCTCCCCTACCCACGGAATCTTTTCGGATTGTTTTTGCAGAGGCTGATGTAGCTCAGTCGGTAGAGCACTTCCTTGGTAAGGAAGAGGTCATCGGTTCAAGTCCGATCATCAGCTCAGGGTTGTTTAGCGGAGTTTGACAGACGTCAGTAGCTTAATTGGTAGAGCAGCGGTCTCCAAAACCGCAGGTTGGGGGTTCGATTCCCTCCTGACGTGCCGGTTATCATAAAGTATTTCACGATTCTTATTGCGGACTGTGCATATGCGTAAAATTACAGGTAAGGTCGGCCAGTATTATCGTGATGTTGTCGGAGAGATGCGCAAGGTTGTCTGGCCGGGCAAGGAGGAGACAAAGGATCTGACCATCGTGGTGCTGACCGTTTCCGGTATTCTTGCCGTGTTTACCTTTGCTGTTGACTGGGTAATTAATTCTGTTATGAGCCGGTTATTATAATAACCACAGTTGGGGTGCAGAGATGGGTGTGAGAAAAAAAAGTGCTGATGATCAGGTTATCCCTGTTCCAAGGTGGTACGCGCTGCGGATTTATTCCGGTCATGAGCGGAAGGTCAAGGAAGGGATCGAGGCTGAAGTGCTTCGTTGCGGCCTCGAAGAGAAGATTCTTCAGGTGTATGTGCCTTACGAGCGCTTTGTCGAGGTCAAGAACGGGAAGAAAAGAAGCCTCACCAAGAATGCCTTTCCCGGTTATGTGCTTATAGAAGCCGTTCTGGACAAACAGACCAGAAACCTTATTCTCGATATTCCCTCCGTCATGGGATTTCTCGGCGTCGATGATAATCCCACTCCGCTGCGTCCCGACGAGGTGGAGAAAATTCTCGTTCCGGAAAACGCCGTCGAGCATCGTTCGGTTGTCGAGGCTCCTTTCCGTGTCGGCGATTCGGTCAAGGTTATCGATGGTCCGTTCAGTTCTCTTACCGGAGTTGTTCATGATGTCTGTACCGAGCGCATGAAGGTGAAGGTCATGATCAGTTTCTTTGGCCGCAGTACTCCTACGGAGTTGGATTTTTCACAGGTTAAGTCAGTTTCACAATAATACAAGGGCTTAAACTTTTTAAGCTTCTGAATAGAAATAGGTTATGGCAAAAAAGGTAATCGGTTTTATCAAGCTTCAGATTCCTGCAGGTGGCGCTAATCCGGCACCGCCGGTCGGACCGGCTCTCGGTCAGAAAGGTGTCAATATCATGGAGTTCTGCAAGCAGTTCAATGCGAAGACCCAGTCTGAGGCCGGCATGATCATTCCCGTTGTGATTACCGTCTATTCCGACAAGTCTTTTACGTTCATTACCAAAACTCCTCCTGCAGCGGTTCTGCTTCTCAAAGAGGCCAAACTGCAGAAAGGTTCCAACGAACCCAACCGCAACAAGGTTGGCACGGTCACCATCGAGCAGGTTCGCAGGATTGCCGAGCTGAAAATGCCGGATCTGAATGCTGTCGATCTTGCCGGAGCCGAGCAGATGGTTATGGGTACGGCAAGAAGCATGGGTATCGTTGTCCAGGACTGAGTTTCCGGACAAAAGCTGAGTGTGGGAGGCCATTGGCCGCTTTTTTAACCACTTATACAAGACAAAAAAAATGGCTGGGAAAAAATACAGGGAAGCCCTGACAAAAATCGACAGGCTGCAGGAGTATGAACTTGCCGAGGCCGTCGCGAAAGTCAAGGAAATCACCAATGTGAAATTTGATGCAACGATTGATGTTGCCATGAAGCTCGGAGTCGATCCGCGTCATGCCGATCAGGTTGTCCGCGGAACCGTCATGCTTCCGCACGGCACGGGAAAGACCGTTTCCGTACTGGTTGTGTGCAAGGAGGCGAAGGCTGAAGAGGCAAAGGATGCCGGCGCCGATTTTGTCGGTTTCGAAGAGTACATCGAGAAAATCCAGTCCGGATGGACCGGTGTCGATGTCATCATCGCCACTCCCGATGTGATGGGTCAGCTTGGCAAGGTCGCCAAAATTCTCGGTCCCCGTGGTCTTATGCCGAACCCGAAATCGGGAACGGTTACGATGGATGTCGCAAAAGCCGTTAAAGAGGTGAAGGCCGGCAAGATCGAGTTCAGAGTCGATAAGGCAGGCAATATTCACGCTCCGGTAGGAAAAGTATCCTTTCAGCCCGAGCAGCTGGTCGAGAACATTACCAGCTTCGTCAGGGAGGTGGTCCGTTTGAAGCCTTCCGCAGCCAAGGGGCAGTACGTGCAGGGAATAGCGGTTTCAAGCACGATGTCTCCGAGCGTGAGGGTCAGGAAAGAAAAATTTGTTGCCTAACATAAACGGTTTACAGTGATGAAAAGGGATAAAAAAGAGCAGATTGTTCGGGAGGTTGCCGAGAAGATCGGCAGAACCCAGGGATTATATTTGACGGAATACCAGGGACTGAACGTGGCGAAAATGGCCGAGCTTCGCAATGAGTTCAGAAAAGCAGGCATCGAGTACAAGGTCATCAAGAACACCCTCGTCAAGCAGGCTCTGCAGGAGCTGGAACAGGGCGACAAGCTTGCTGACGGGCTGAAAAGCACTACCGCTGTCGCTTTTGGCTACGACGATCCTTTGGCTCCGGCAAAAATCATCAGGAAGTTCAGCAAGACCAACGAGGCGCTGAAGTTCAAGATGGCCTCTATCGACGGTGTTGTTTATGGTGAGGACAAGCTTGTCCTGCTTTCGGAGATGCTCGGCAAAACCGAGAATATCGGTCGTGCGGCAGGTCTCATCAACAACGTTGTCAGCTCCGTGCCTATGGTGGTCAATGCGGTCATGCGGAACCTCGTATCGGTTCTCGACCAGGTTGCCAAGCAGAAGCAGTGAGCCGTAACAAAGTCTATTACGCACTCAAGATTATAGTTAATTACACAACAAACAGGAGAGGGAAATAATGTCTATTGAAACACTTGTAGAGGAAATTGGTAAGCTTACCCTTACAGAAGCATCCGAGCTGGTCAAGGCGCTTGAAGAGAAATTCGGTGTAAGCGCAGCTCCTGCAGTTTTCGCCGGCGCCGCAGTTGCAGCTCCAGCAGGCGATGCTCCTGCAGTTGAAGAGAAAACCGAGTTTGATGTCGTGCTGACCTCCGCAGGCGAAAGCAAGATCAACGTTATCAAGGTTGTCCGTGCAATCACCGGTCTTGGACTCAAGGAAGCGAAGGATCTGGTTGATGGTGCACCGAAGACCGTCAAGGAAGCCGTTTCGAAGGATGAGGCAGAAAAGATCGCCAAAGAACTCAAAGAAGTTGGCGCAGGCGTAGAGGTTAAGTGATCTTTTTTACGCGTCATTCCAACAACAAGCTCCGTCTCCCCTGAGAGACGGAGCTTTGTCCGTTTGTATTATTTCGACCGGATGACCGTTTCTGCTGTGATGTGAGTGAGGCTCGGCCGGATGTTCTGTTCCGGCAAAGTCTTTGCGGTTTTTTGTTATGATCTTAAATCTGTAAGAAATTCATGCAATTGATAAAAGCGAGGTGCATGTGAAAGTGGCTGAAGCAACAACAACACCGTGTATTGACTTTTCCAAAATTCAAAGCATTATCGATCCTCCTGATTTACTGAAAGTTCAGCTCGATTCATTCCATAATTTTATCCAGGACAGCGTCCCTCTTGCCAAACGCAAGGACCAGGGGCTGGAAAAGGTGCTTCGCAGCGCTTTTCCCATAACCGATACGCGCGGCCTGTATCTGCTTGAATATATTTCATACAGTTTCGACAAGCCCAAGTACACCGTTGAGGATTGTATCGAACGCGGGCTTACCTACGATGTTTCGCTCAAGGTTAAACTCAAGTTGTCCTACAAGGACGAACCCGATGAGGCCGACTGGAAAGAGACCATCCAGCAGGAGGTTTATCTGGGCAGGATTCCCTACATGACCGAACGGGGCACCTTTATCGTCAACGGCGCCGAGAGGGTTGTCGTCGCCCAGCTTCACCGTTCTCCGGGTGTGGTCTTCAGCGAGGCCGTCCACCCCAACGGAAAGAAAATGTATTCGGCCAAGATCGTGCCTACAAGGGGATCATGGATCGAATTCCAGACTGATATCAACAACCAGATATTCGTCTATATCGACCAGAAGAAGAACTTTCTGGTCAGCGCGCTGCTCAGGGCTATCGGATTCGCCAAGGACGAGGATATCCTCAGCCTTTTCGATCTTGTCGAAGAGGTCAAACTGAGTGCCGCCAAGAAGGATCAGCTGCTCGGCCAGTATCTGGCTTCCGATATTGTCGATATGCAGACCGGCGAGGTTGTCAGCGCCAGAACGGCAATTACCGAAGAGATTTTCGACCAGATCCTTGCCGCAGGCTACAAGTCGGTAAAGGTGATGAAGAGCTACTCGGGCACCGACAAGGGGCAGGACAAGTCGATCATCATCAATACCATTCTCAACGACAGTTCCGCCACCGAAGAGGAGGCGCTCGAAATTGTCTACGAGGAGCTGAGGGCCAACGAAGCTCCCGATATCGACGCTGCACGCAGTTTTCTCGAGCGGACGTTCTTCAATCAGAAGAAGTACGATCTCGGCGATGTCGGCCGCTACAGGATCCGCAAAAAGCTCAGCAGGGAGTTCGAAGAGCTGGAGTCCTATCTTTCAGGCAAGGCCGGCCTCAGGGAGCTTTCCGATACGATATACCAGAAAATCCTGCAGACCATCCAGTCGTTCTCCGATGAACCGGTCGGCGAGGATATCCTGGTTCTCACGCATTTCGATATCATTGCCGTCATCAATTACCTGATCAAGCTTGTCAACGGACAGGCAGAGGTCGATGATGTCGATCACCTTGCAAACCGCCGGGTCCGCTCGGTCGGTGAACAGCTCGCGGCGCAGTTTGTCGTGGGACTGGCAAGAATGGGCAAGAACGTGCGTGAAAAGCTCAACTCCCGCGATTCGGACAAGATCGCTCCGGCTGATCTCATCAACGCCCGAACGGTCTCCAGCGTGGTTTCGAGCTTCTTTGCCACGAGTCAGCTTTCGCAGTTCATGGACCAGACCAACCCGCTTGCCGAGATGACCAACAAGCGCAGGGTTTCGGCTCTGGGACCCGGCGGCCTTACCCGCGAACGTGCAGGATTCGAGGTTCGCGACGTTCACTATACACACTACGGCAGGCTATGCCCCATCGAGACGCCTGAAGGTCCGAACATCGGTCTTATCTCTTCGCTTTCGGTTTATGCGGAAATCAACGACAAGGGGTTTATCCAGACTCCCTACCGTGTGGTCGAGAACGGACAGGTGACCGAAAAGGTGGTCATGCTTTCCGCCGAGGATGAGGAAAACAAGATAACCGTTCCGGTCAGCATACCGCTGGACGGAAACCAGAAAATAGCCGTAGAGTCGGTTCAGGCAAGGACAAAGGGCGACTATCCGCTTGTGCCTGCAGAGGATGTCAATTACATGGATGTCTCTCCGGTGCAGATTGTAAGCGCTGCTGCAGCCCTTATTCCCTTCCTCGAACATGATGACGGCAACCGCGCGCTCATGGGCGCGAACATGCAGCGCCAGGCGGTTCCGCTGCTCACCTCCGAGGCCCCGGTTGTCGGTACCGGCATGGAGGCCAAGGTGGCAAGGGATTCCCGTTCGGTCATCGTCGCCGAACAGGCCGGCGTTGTCGACGAGGTAACGGCGGACTATATACGGGTTCGCTACGATGTGGATACCGAAAACGGTGTTCACCTGTCGATGCTCGATCCGGATGAGGGTCTGAAAACCTACAAGCTTATCAAGTTCAAGCGCTCGAACCAGGATACCTGTATTTCGCAGAAGCCGCTTGTGCATGGCGGACAGCGGGTTGTCAAGGGCGATGTGCTGGCCGACAGCTCTTCGACCGAAGAGGGCGAGCTCGCGCTCGGCAAAAACGTGCTCGTGGCCTTCATGCCATGGCGGGGGTACAACTTCGAGGATGCCATCATCCTGAGTGAGCGCCTCGTTTTCGACGATGTGTTCACCTCGATTCATGTCCACGAGTTCGAAGCCAATGTCCGCGATACCAAGCGGGGAGAGGAACAGTTCACCCGTGATATTTACAATGTCAGCGAAGACGCGCTGAGAAACCTCGATGAAAACGGCATTGTGCGTATCGGCGCCGAAGTCAAGGAGCGCGATATTCTTGTCGGCAAGATCACCCCGAAAGGCGAGAGCGATCCCACGCCGGAGGAAAAACTGCTCCGGGCCATTTTCGGAGACAAGTCGAGCGATGTCAAGGATGCATCGATGCATGTGCCTGCCGGCATGAAAGGCATTGTCATCAAGACCAAGCTGTTCAGCCGCAAGAAGAAAGTCGGCCTTGACGTCAAGGAGCGCATCGAGGTTGTCGACAAGCGGTACGACCAGAAAGAGTACGATCTGCGCAAACGGTTCACCAAGTGGCTGAACCAGCTGCTCTCCGGCAAAAAGAGCTCCGGTATCTTCAATGAAAAAGGGAAGGTTCTGGTAGCCGAGGGTACCGTGTTCGACGAGAGCCTGCTGGCGCGCTTCGGCGGTCTGCCGTTCCTCGAATCGATCGACTTCACCAAAGGCGTGGTGGAATCCCAGAAGGTCAACGAAAATGTTGTCCGTCTCGTCAAGGAGTTCCGGTTCATGCTCAAGGATATCGCCGATGAGCGGGAAAATGAAAAATACAAGCTCAATGTGGGCGACGAACTGCCTCCGGGCATCGAAGAGCTCGCAAAGGTCTATATCGCACAGAAGCGCAAGATCCAGGTGGGCGACAAGATGGCCGGCCGTCACGGCAACAAGGGTGTCGTCGGCAAGATTCTGCCGATAGAGGACATGCCTTTCATGGAAGACGGAACCCCTGTCGATATCGTGCTTAATCCGCTCGGTGTGCCGAGCCGTATGAACATCGGACAGCTTTACGAAACTTCGCTCGGATGGGCGGCCAAAAAACTCGGCGTCAAGTTCAAGACCCCGATTTTCAACGGTGCAACCTATGAAGAGGTGCAGAAAGAGCTTGAACGGGCAGGTCTGCCCGCACACGGCAAAGTCAGTCTTTTTGACGGACGGACCGGCGAAAAATTCGATGACGAGGTGACGGTCGGCTACATCTACATGCTGAAGCTGAGCCATCTGGTTGACGACAAGATCCATGCGCGTTCGACAGGACCCTACTCGCTCATTACCCAGCAGCCACTCGGCGGTAAAGCCCAGTTCGGCGGCCAGCGGTTCGGTGAAATGGAGGTCTGGGCGCTCGAGGCGTACGGTGCGGCAAATATTCTCAGGGAGATGCTGACGGTCAAGTCCGATGATGTGATCGGCCGCAACAAAACCTATGAGGCCATTGTCAAGGGACAGAACCTGCCGGAACCAGGAACCCCGGAATCGTTCAACGTGCTGGTCAGGGAGCTTCAGGGTCTTGGACTTGAAATCCGTATCGATGACAGGGTTCCTTAGCAGCATCCGCTTTAACGGAGGAGATCATAAAAGGGATTTAAAAAGGTCGTTTAACGAGAGGATATTGATATGATTTTTTCACAGGGAGCATCGCCGTTGAAAGGTGATTTTTCAAGGATAAAATTCAGTATAGCGTCTCCTGAAAGCGTTCTTGCCCATTCACGGGGCGAAGTGCTCAAGCCGGAGACCATTAACTACCGCACCTTCAAGCCGGAACGAGACGGCCTGATGTGCGAAAAAATATTCGGACCAACCAAGGACTGGGAGTGCTACTGCGGCAAATACAAGAGGGTCCGCTACAAAGGCATCATCTGTGACCGCTGCGGCGTCGAGGTTACCACGAAAAGCGTGCGCCGCGAACGTATGGGTCATATTTCGCTTGCCGTACCGGTCGTGCACACCTGGTTTTTCCGTTCGGTGCCCAGCAAGATCGGAGCGCTGCTCGATCTTTCCACAAAGGAGCTGGAGCGGATTATCTACTACGAGGTCTATGTGGTCATCAATCCCGGTGAACCCGGAGAGAAACAGGGCATCAAAAAGCTCGACCGCCTGACCGAAGAGCAGTACTTCCAGATCATCACCGAGTACGAGGACAACCAGGACCTCGACGATACCGATCCGGCGAAGTTTGTCGCCAAGATGGGCGGAGAGGCGATTCACCTGCTCCTGAAGAATATCGATCTGAACGAGACCGCCGTAACCCTGCGCAAGGTGCTCAGGGAGAGCAGCTCCGAGCAGAAGCGCGCCGATGCGCTCAAACGGCTCAAGGTGGTCGAATCGTTCAGAAAAAGCTACGAACCCCAGAAGAGGACCCGCAAGAAAAGTACCGGCCTTTTCCCCGAGGACGATATGCCCGAACCTTACGTGTATGAAGGCAACAAGCCTGAGTACATGGTCATGGAGGTCGTTCCGGTCATTCCGCCCGAACTGCGTCCGCTGGTGCCGCTCGAGGGTGGACGGTTCGCGACATCCGATCTCAACGATCTCTATCGCCGCGTCATCATCCGGAACAACCGGCTGAAGAAGCTGATCGACATCCGCGCCCCTGAGGTTATTCTCCGGAACGAAAAGCGGATGCTGCAGGAGGCCGTGGACGCCCTCTTCGACAACTCCAGAAAGGCCAACGCGGTCAAGACCGGAGAGTCGAACAGACCGCTGAAATCGCTTTCCGATGCGCTCAAGGGCAAGCAGGGGCGCTTCCGCCAGAACCTGCTCGGCAAGAGGGTCGATTACTCCGGACGTTCGGTCATCGTGGTCGGTCCCGAGCTGAAGCTGCATGAATGCGGACTTCCCAAGAGCATGGCCATCGAACTCTTCCAGCCGTTTGTCATTCGCCGTCTCGTCGAGCGCGGCATAGCCAAGTCGGTCAAATCGGCCAAGAAGCTTATCGACAAGAAAGATCCGATAGTCTGGGATGTGCTTGAAAAGGTTATCGACGGGCGCCCGGTGCTTCTGAACCGCGCTCCAACCCTGCACCGTCTCGGTATCCAGGCTTTCCAGCCGGTACTGATCGAAGGCAAGGCCATCCAGATTCATCCGCTGGTCTGTACGGCGTTCAACGCCGACTTCGACGGCGACCAGATGGCCGTACACGTTCCGCTCTCCCAGGAGGCCCAGATCGAAGCGTCGCTTCTGATGCTGTCGTCGCACAACCTGATTCTTCCCCAGTCCGGCAAGCCGGTCACCGTCCCTTCGCAGGACATGGTACTCGGCATGTACTATCTGACCAAATCGCGTTCGGGAGAAGAGGGCGAAGCCAGGATTTTCTACAGTCCCGAAGATGTGCTGATCGCCTATAACGAACAGCAGGTCGGTCTGCACGCCCAGATATTCGTCTGCAACAGCGGCCTCATCGACCAGAAATTCGATCCGCTCAGAGTGCTCGACACCATTGTCGATGAAAAATCCGAAAAGTACAAGTGGCTGCGTTCGCAGCTCGAACAGAAAAAAATGCTGCTGACCACGGTGGGCAGGGTGATTTTCAACCAGCATGTGCCCGCCTCCATCGGCTTCATCAACCGGGTTATCGACAAGAAGGTCGCCAAGGAGCTGATCGGCCGCCTGAGCAGCGAAGTCGGTAATGTCGAAACCGCAAGGTTCCTCGACAACATCAAGGAGGTCGGTTTCCATTACGCCATGAAGGGAGGTCTTTCCGTCGGTCTTTCCGACGCGATCGTTCCCGAGACGAAGGTCCGCCACATCAAGAGCGCCCAGAAGGACAGCACCAAGGTCGTCAAGGAGTACAACCGGGGCACCCTGACCGACAACGAACGCTATAACCAGATCGTCGACGTCTGGCAGAAAACCTCCAATATTGTCGCGGAGGAGTCCTACCAGAAGCTGAAGAAGGACCGCGAGGGATTCAATCCGCTCTATATGATGCTTGATTCCGGCGCCCGAGGCTCCAGAGAGCAGGTGCGTCAGCTGACAGGCATGAGGGGTCTGATCGCCCGTCCGCAGAAATCCATGTCGGGCCAGCCGGGAGAGATTATCGAAAACCCGATTATCTCGAACCTCAAGGAGGGTCTGACGGTTCTCGAGTATTTCATTTCAACGCACGGCGCCCGCAAGGGTCTTTCCGATACATCGCTCAAGACGGCTGACGCGGGTTACCTGACCAGAAGGCTGCACGATGTTGCCCAGGACGTCATTGTGACCATCGATGACTGCGGCACCACGAGGGGCCTGCATGTCCAACGCATTATCGAGGAAGAGACCAGCGGCCAGATCAAGTTCCGCGAAAAGATCCGCGGTCGTGTTGCCGCACGGGATATCTACGACAGCCTGAACAACAGTGTTGTCGTCAAGGCCGGCGAGATCATTACCGATGAGCTCGCAGAGCTCATTCAGGATACCGCGGGAGTCGAGGAGGCTGAAATCCGTTCGGTGCTTACCTGCGAGTCCAAAACCGGCATCTGTTCGAAATGCTACGGCACCAACCTTGCCGTTCACAAGCTGGTCGAAATCGGCGAGGCGGTCGGTGTTATCGCCGCCCAGTCCATCGGTGAGCCGGGAACGCAGCTTACGCTCCGGACCTTCCACCAGGGCGGTACGGCACAGGGAGGTATTTCCGAAACCGAGACCAAGGCCTTCAATGAAGGTCTGGTTGAGTTCGAGGATGTCAAGACCGTCGAGCACAGCAGCATCAACGATGACGGGGTCGAAGACATCCATACGATCGTGATCCAGAAGAACGGCAAGATCAATATCGTCGATCCCGAATCAGGCAAGGTTTTCAAGCGCTATGTCATACCGCACGGCGCGCATCTCAACTGCCGTTCGGGAGATATCGTGAGAAAAGACCAGGTGCTTTTCAGCAGCGAGCCCAACAGCACCCAGATCATTGCCGAAACGCCCGGTTCGGTGAGATTTGCCGATATCGAAAAAGGTGTGACCTACAAGGAAGAGGTCGATCCGCAGACCGGTTTCGCCCAGCACACCATCATCAACTGGCGTTCGAAGCTCCGCGCCAACGAGACCAGGGAGCCGAGGATCATGATTATCGACGCCAGCGGCGAGATCAGGAAAACCTATCCGGTGCCGATCAAGTCGAACCTCTATGTGGAGGACGGCCAGAAGGTGCTGCCGGGCGATATCATCGCCAAGGTCCCGAGAAACCTCGACCGGGTTGGCGGCGACATTACGGCCGGTCTTCCGAAAGTTACCGAACTGTTCGAAGCCCGCATCCCGTCCGATCCGGCAATCGTTTCCGAGATCGACGGTTACGTGAGTTTCGGTTCACAGCGCAGAAGCAGCAAGGAGATCAAGGTCAAGAACGATTTCGGCGAAGAGAAGATCTATTACGTCCAGGTCGGCAAGCATGTGCTTGCCAACGAGGGTGACGAGGTCAAGGCCGGCGATGCGATGACCGACGGCGCCATTTCGCCGCAGGATATTCTCCGGATCCAGGGTCCCAATGCGGTACAGCAGTACCTGGTCAACGAGATCCAGAAGGTGTACCAGATCAACGCCGGCGTTGAAATCAACGACAAGCATCTTGAGGTGATCGTTCGTCAGATGCTGCAGAAAGTCCGTGTCGAGGAGCCGGGAGATACCGATCTCCTTCCGGGCGACCTGATCGACCGCAGTGCCTTTATCGAAGCGAACGAAAGCATCGCCGAAAAGGTAAGGGTTACCGAAAGGGGCGATGCGCCGGCAAGAATACAGGACGGCCAGCTTTACAAGATACGGGACATCACCAAGCTCAACCGCGAACTGCGTAAAAACAGCAAGATGATGGTTGTGTTCGAGCCCGCCCTGCAGGCGACCTCCCATCCGGTGCTTCTCGGTATCACCAGTGCCGCGCTGCAGACCGAGAGCGTCATTTCCGCAGCATCGTTCCAGGAGACCACAAAGGTGCTTACCGATGCCGCTGTTGCCGGAAAGATCGACAATCTGCTCGGTCTCAAGGAGAATGTCATTGTCGGCAAGCTTATTCCGGCAGGAACCGGCCTGAAGCGCTATCGCAGCATCAGGCTGAACGGCGAGACGCAGAAGCCTGCTGAAACTGCAGAAACTGCTGCAGCTGTTGCCGATGAAGAGATCGAGGCGCCCGGCATGTGATCCCTGCCGGCCGCTTCAGGCTTCAGAAAAAGATGAGAAACAGAAAAGGAGATGCTTTCGCATCTCCTTTTCTGTTTGTGGCCGAAAGATCGCGGTCACATTTTTTCGTACCGGAAGGAGTCGAGGAAGCTGGTATCGAACTCACCGCTCCGGAATACCGATGAATGCATGACCTGCTTGTGGAAGGGAATCGTGGTTTTCACTCCGGTTACAATAAACTCGTCGAGCGCTCTCGACATTCTTGAAATGGCCTCCTTGCGGGTGTTCGCGGTGACAATGAGTTTGGCGACCATGGAGTCGTAATTCGGCGGAACGACGTAACCTGCGTAGGCATGAGAGTCCACTCTGACGCCGTGCCCCCCCGGAGTATGGAATACCTCGAGCTTTCCGGGTGAAGGACGGAAGAGATGCTCGGCATCTTCGGCGTTGATGCGGCACTCGATGGAGTGGCCTTTTGCCGTGAAGGTGCGGCCCTTTATGGAGGCTCCGGCGGCAATCTCGATCTGCTCCTTTACGATATCGACATCGTAGAGCTCCTCCGTAACCGGGTGTTCTACCTGGATACGGGTGTTCATTTCCATGAAGTAGAAGTTCCTGTGGCGGTCGAGCAGAAACTCGATGGTGCCGGCTCCCTCATAATTGATGGCTCTGGCTGCAGCGACGGCCGCATCACCCATTTTTTTTCTGAGCTTGTCGTCGACAGCCGGGGAGGGCGTCTCTTCGATCAGTTTCTGGTGCCGGCGCTGGACGGTGCAGTCCCTTTCGCCGAGGTGCGTGGTGTTGCCATGCTGATCGGAAAGAATCTGGATTTCGACGTGCCGGGGATTTTCAAGATATTTTTCGATATAGACGCCGCTGTTGCCGAAAGCCTTTTCGGCTTCGTTTCTTGCCGTCACGAGCGCCTTTTCGAGCTGGCTTTCCTCATGGACCACCCGCATGCCTTTTCCGCCTCCGCCTGCTGTTGGCTTGATGATAATCGGATAACCGGTACGGTTAGCCGCTTCGAGAGCGCCCTGCAGATCGCTGACCAGACCCTGACTGCCTGGAACGACAGGAACCCCGGCAGTGATCATGGTGGCCTTTGCCGTATTCTTGTCCCCCATCTGGTTGATCATGCGCGCTGTCGGTCCGATGAACTTGATGCTCAGCGATGAGCATACTTCGGCAAAGTCTTCGTTTTCGGCCAGAAATCCGTAGCCCGGATGAATGGCGTCCGCGTGGGTCAGCTGCGCTGCTGCAATGATTCTCGAAATGTTCAGATAGCTCTCTTTGGAAGGAGGAGGGCCGATACAGATGGCCTCGTCGGCATATTTCACATGGATGGACTGGGCGTCGGCAGTCGAATAGACCGCGACGGTGTTGATGCCGAGTTCACGGCATGTCTGCATGACGCGCAGGGCTATTTCGCCCCTGTTCGCAACAAGTATTTTTTTAAACACGGCCGTTGGATTGATGATGGAAAAGTTACGGTTTGATGCGGAACAACGGCTGATCGTATTCTACAGGCTGGCCATTTTCAACGAGAACTTCAACAACGGTGCCGGTGACTTCTGCCTCGATTTCGTTCATGAGCTTCATCGCTTCGATGATGCAGAGTACATCGCCTTTGTGAATGGTGTCGTTGACCGCCACAAACGGATCTGAATCCGGAGAGGGGGAGCGATAGAAGGTGCCGACAATCGGCGAACAGATGTCGATCAGTCCTGACAGCATTTCCGACGACTGCAGGGATGAGTCCGACCCGGCGGCATTGCCTGATGAAACCGTGGACTGTGCTGCGGCAGGCTGTGCTGCCGGAGTGGCCGGTAACGGCTGCGTCAGCGCGACCGTTCCCGTAACGAAGCGACGGAGGATGATTTTAAGGGCGCCCTCTTCGATGATGGCTTCCTGCAGATCCGAGCTGTTGACAACCTCAATCAGCTGTTTGATTTCATTCAGGTTCATGGTGATGTATCCTTAATAGTTTAACACGAGAGACGTTACGCAATAAACAATGAAATTATTTCTTGACTCGTTCAATATACTCACCGGTGCGGGTATCCACACGGATAATACTCCCGCTCTGGATGAACATGGGTACGCTGACCTCGGTGCCGGTTTCAACCTTCGCCGGCTTTGTTCCGCTGGTGGCGCGGTCGTCTTTTGTTGCCGGACTGGTTTCCATGACTTCCACTTCAACAAATGTAGGCAGTTCTACGTCAAGAATCGACCCGTCATCGGAAAAAACGATGAAAACCATGATGCCGTCCTTGAGAAAGCGCGCCGAGGAGCCGATGGTGATCTCAGGAACGTTGATCTGGTCGAAGGTATCGGTATCCATCATCACGAAGTCGGTGCCGTCGCGGTAGAGGTACTGGTACTGTTTGCGTTCGGTTACAATCAGGTCTACCGATTCCGTGGCGCTGAACCGGTACTCGACATTCCTGCCGGTTTTCAGGTTCTTCATATTCGCCTGGTAGAAAGCCCTGAGATTGCCCGGCGTGCGGTGGACGAGGCTTTCGATAATATGGGGCTCTCCCTTGAAGCGGATGATGGACCCTTTGGACACATTGCTGATGGACGTCATAGGCGGTCTGAAGAGAATTACGGTTTACAAAAAGAACCTAAATATAACATCGCACGGTCATGAATTCAAACTGTCGCCCCTGAAAGAGGGTGATTGCTGAAAAAGTCATTGCATCTTTAGCGGTCACTGTTTAAATTCACTGAATTAGTAGCTCTGAGAAAAAAATGCTTTCCCTCTAACAATAACAAAATGTCATATGTCAAAAGCTGAGTTAGTAGAAAAAATAGCCTCCCAGGCAGGATTGACAAAAGCCGATGCAGAGCGCGCTGTTAATGCGTTTATCAATGTTGTCACCTCTTCGCTGAAAGGCGGGGACGACGTGACGCTGGTTGGATTCGGCACCTTTACCACAGGAGACAGGGCTGAAAGACAGGGCAGAAATCCCCAGACCGGAGCATCGATCACCATTGCAGCCAAAAAAGTTGTGAAATTCAAGCCGGGCAAGGCTCTTAAAGATGAGGTCGGAGCCTGATAGTCAGTGCTTCCCGTTCAGTTTATTACATGAGAAGTCCATCATCTGCTCCGGCGTGATGGACTTTTTTTATCAATACCGGGCGGCCTTGAAACGCCAGTGCTGGCAATTCCGGGTCTCCTCCTATTTTTTCGGTTATGGCATCAAAGGTTGTGCTTGATTTTGAAAAACCGCTTTTTGAGCTTGAAGCCAAGCTCAACGAGATGCGAGTCTGTCTCCGGGGCAGCGCAAGAGAGCAGAGCCAGCATGAGGCGGACACCCTGCACCGCGATATCGAACTTCTGGAACAGAAGGTCGATGCGCTCAGGAGGTCGATCTATAAAAATCTTACCCGGTGGCAGAAAGTACAGCTTGCCCGCCATCCGGAGCGCCCTTTTACGCTCGATTACATCTACATGATGACCCGCGATTTTATCGAGATGGCCGGCGACCGTCATTTCCGTGACGACAAGGCCATTGTCGGCGGTTTTGCGCGTATCGAGGAGAACGCCGGGAGCGAAGGAGGTTTTTCGCAGACCGTCATGATTATCGGCCACCAGAAAGGGCGTGATACCAAGTCGAACCTGTACCGCAACTTCGGTATGGCGCAGCCCGAAGGGTACCGCAAGGCGCTGCGTCTTATGAAGCTCGCAGAGAAGTTCCGCAAGCCAGTCATCACGCTCATCGATACTCCCGGAGCATTTCCCGGCATAGAAGCAGAGGAGCGCGGCCAGGCTGAAGCCATTGCAAGAAACCTGTTCGAGATGGCCCGTCTCAGCGTACCGGTGATCTGCGTCATCATCGGAGAGGGAGCCAGCGGCGGCGCGATCGGCCTCGGTGTCGGCAACAGGATTCTCATGTCGGAAAACAGCTGGTATTCGGTGATCTCTCCCGAAAGCTGTTCCTCAATTCTCTGGAGAAGCTGGAACTTCAAGGAGCAGGCTGCCGAAGCGCTGAAACTTACTGCCGAGGATCTCCTGAAACAGGGGATTATAGACAGGATCGTTACCGAACCGCTCGGCGGGGCTCATACCAATCCGGAGGCGATGGCCGCTACGCTGAAATCCATATTGATCGAGGAGCTCAAGGCGCTCCTGCCGAAAGCTCCGGAAGAGCTGATCAGCAGCCGGATCGAAAAGTTTTCGTCCATGGGCGTCTGGAAAGAGGAGGGATAAACGGAAAAGCCGGCTTTCAAAGCCGGCTTTTCCGTCTGTAGGGGCGCCTTGTGAGCGCCTTACCTGATTTCATAAGAGTTGTCGCCCCTGAGCAGTTCCTCGAGTGTACCGCATCCCTCTGCCTGCGCATCGGTGATCTGTGCGGTGAGCGCATCCTCGTACGTGGTATGGCTTGCGGCATAGAAGACGCCGAACGGTCTTGGGAGGAAATCTTCCGTCACGCTCATGTCGTCGAAAAACCTCGCCAGGATGGATGCCTTGTTGAGGTCCGATTCGTCGTGTATCCACAGGTCGTCGGCTGACACCTGCTCCTTGTCGATATCGACCACCACCGGCGTCATGCCGTCCAGCACGATGCCCTTTTTTCTGTCTTTTCCGAATACCAGCGGCTTGCCCTGTTCGAGGAAGAGGGCGGTCTCCTCTTTTTTCTCCGGGCTTGCAAATGCTTCAAAAGCGCCGTTGTTGAAGATCGGACAGTTCTGGTAAATCTCCACCAGCGATGTTCCCTTGTGCATTGCGGCACGCTTCAGCATCGAGCGAAGGAACTTTCCGTCGCGGTCGAGTGCGCGCGCAAAGAAGGTGCCACCGGCGCCAAGCACCAGGGCGGCGGTGTTGAACGGATGATCGATCACACCGACGGGGGAGGTGACGGTTCTCAGGCCGAGTTTCGAGGTCGGGGAGTACTGGCCTTTTGTCAGACCATAGATTTCATTGTTGAAAAGCACCACGTTGAGGTCGGGGTTTCTTCTCAGGGTATGAATGAAATGGTTGCCTCCGATCGAAAGAGCATCGCCATCGCCGGTTGCAACCCAGACGGTCAGTTCCGGACGGGATGTTTTCAGGCCGGTGGCCATCGGCAGCGCCCTGCCGTGAATGCCGTGCACACCATAGGTAGCCATATAGTAGGGCAGGCGCGAAGAGCACCCGATGCCCGAAATGAATACGATATTTTCAGGCGCCGTGCCCAGTTCGGGCATGACGTTTTTCAGTTGCTGCAGAACGGCATGATCACCGCAGCCGGGACACCATTTCGGTTCCTGGTCCGAAGCGAAATCCTTTGCGGTAAGCGTCGTTCCTGCTGTCAGTGTTGTATCGAGGTCGGTCATGTTTCAGTGCTCCTTTATAAGATCGGTGATTTTGGCCAGTATTTCCATTTCGTTGAACGGCAGTCCCTTTACCTTGCTGAATCCTTCGGGAGCGATCAGGAAGGTGTCGCGAATCAGGTGGATGAGCTGCCCGTTGTTGTTTTCGGGGATCAGCACCTTTTTGAAATTTCCGAGCATTTCGCCAAGGTTTTTCGGGAACGGGTTGAGATAGCGCAGATGTGCATGAGCGACGCTCAGTCCTTCTGCAAGCGCCTGTTCAACAGCCGTCTTGATCGCTCCGTAGGAGGAGCCCCATCCGAGAATCAGCAGGTCTCCCTTTTCAGGTCCGTTGTCGATGGTCTGAAGCGGAATGCTTTCGGCAATACGGGCGATTTTTTCCGCACGCAGTTTTGTCATCAGCGCATGATTTTCAGGATCATGGGAAACGTTGCCGGTTTCATGCTGCTTTTCAAGACCGCCGATACGGTGCTCCAGTCCCCTGGTTCCGGGTATTGCCCAGGAGCGTACGTGGCGTTCGTCGCGCTTGTAGGGGAGATAGGCCGGATCTTCCGGATTTCTTTCGGGCTGAAAGCGCGGCTTTATTTCGCACAGATTGTCCGGCGATTCGACCTTCCACGGCTCGGAGCTCAAGGCAAGATACCCGTCAGAAAGGCAGATAACCGGAGTCATATGCTCGACGGCGATTCTTGCCGCCTCATAGGTGGTATAGAAACAGTCGACCGGAGAGCACGACGCGACGATCGGCAGTGGAGCTTCCCCGTGCCGTCCGTACATGGCCATCAGGAGATCGGATTGTTCCGGTTTGGTCGGAAGCCCTGTTGACGGGCCTCCCCGCTGTACGTTGATGACGACGAGCGGTATTTCAAGAATGACGGCAAGTCCGAGCGCCTCTGTTTTCAGTGCGAGTCCGGGGCCCGAGGTGTTGGTTGCGGCCAGTGCGCCGCCGTAAGCCGCGCCGATGCTGGTAACGATACCGGCGATTTCATCTTCCGCCTGGAAGGTTTTGACCCCCCATTTTTTCATTTTGGCAAGCGTCTGCAGAATCTCCGTTGCCGGCGTGATCGGATAGGAACCGAGAAAAAGTTTGAGTCCGGCTTTTTTTGCGGCGGCAGTAAGGGCTATGGCGCACGCTTCATTGCCGGTTACGCGGCGGTAAACGCCCCGCTGCTTCTGCGGTGCGATGTCGAAACGTCCCAGATTGGCGAATATTTCCGTTTCGTCTCCGAAGAAATAACCCGCCTTGATGGCCGTGATGTTCGCTTCGGCAAGCTGTGCATTTTTCCGGAACTTGGCGTGCAGCATCTCGACCGTTGTGTCGATCGGCAGGCTGTAAAGCCAGTAGAGCAGTCCGAGAACGAACATGTTCTTGCACCGGTCGATCTCCTTGTGGTTCAGGCCGCAATCCTTCAGGGCCTCGCGGGTAAGCTGCAGTACCGGAACCGGAAAGACGATATAGTTACTCAGGGAGCCGTCCTCGAGAGGATTTGCCCCCTGAGGATATCCGGCGAGTCTGAGGTTCTTTTCATCGAATCCTTCGGTACCCGCGATGATGATGCCTCCGCGATGAAGGTCTTTCAGATTCGCTTTCAGCGCTGCGGAGTTCATGGCGATCATGACATCGAACCGGGCTCCGGGAGTATAGACCGGTTTGCTTCCGAACTGGAGCTGGAATCCCGAAACGCCGGCAATGGTGCCTGCAGGGGCCCGTACTTCGGATGGAAAGTTGGGGAATGTATTCAGGTCGGACCCGGAAACAGCAACCGTATTGGCGAACTGGGTGCCGGTCAACTGCATGCCGTCACCGGAGTCTCCCGCAAAAAGTACGGAAACGCTGGTTTTCGATGTTACATTGACCTGTTTTGTCGTCGTTTTTGTATCAGTCATTGTGCCTGTTTATTACTTTTCAAGGTTAGTAAAACAGCAATAACATTCTCCTGCCAATGAACATCGCGACAGGAAGGTCATTGAGTTTGTTATCTGGTGAAATGTACGTGGTGGGTAAAGAAGAAGACAAAAGCTCCCCTGCACAGTCTTCTGCAAGAAGAATATAAAGGATAATTCGGCTTTAAGCAAGCTGTGAGGCGATGCCGCCTGAATTATTTCCCGATGACGATATTGTTTGTCCTGAGGTATTCCTGCCATTCATTTTCTTCCCTGACCGGGCAGTCCGGGGAAAGGTCGCAGAAATCGCACCGCATCATGGCGTACATCTGCTCCATCCAGCAGCCGTTGGTGCTTTTTTTGACTTCATTGACATAGTTGGGATTTTCCTTGACGATTCTGGCTGATATATCCATGAGTTCCAGAATATCCCTGCGTCTTTGTTCATCTTCAACGCCCCAGCTCATAAACGGATTCCTTGGTTAAAACCGGTGAGAATCAAGCTCTTTCATCAGTCCGTTCAAATATAAATTTTTTTCATGAACATTGCACGCAATGCCGGAGATATGGGGGGAAACGGCGCGAAAAAACAGCCCATTGCGGGGGGGAAAATTAAGTTGGCATCACGCAGGAAAAAAAGTTAAATTTGAGCCCTTAAGAGGCACCTGCCCTGCATTGACGGGGTATCGGGGAGCATACAGCAACAAGAAGAAACCTCTCATGAAATCCAGGGAAATCAGGCAGTCTTTTTTAGATTTTTTTGCAGGCAAAGACCATAAAATCGTCCGTTCGGCTCCGGTCATTCCGGCGGATGATCCAACCCTGCTGTTTACCAATGCAGGCATGAACCAGTTCAAGGATGTGTTTCTCGGAAAGGGAACTCGCCCCTACCTGAGAGCCGCCGATACGCAGAAATGCATCAGGGCCTCGGGCAAGCATAACGATCTGGAGGATGTGGGAAGGGACACCTACCATCACACCTTCTTTGAAATGCTGGGCAACTGGTCGTTCGGCGACTACTACAAGAAAGAGGCCATTACCTGGGCGTGGGAACTCCTGACATCGGTCTGGAAACTCCCGAAGGAGCGCCTCTACGTCACCGTCTATCAGGACGACGACGAGAGCTTCATGCTCTGGCAGGTCGAGACCGACATCCTGAACGATCACATTCTCCGGTTCGGAGAAAAAGACAATTTCTGGGAGATGGGCGAAACCGGTCCCTGCGGGCCCTGTTCGGAAATTCATATCGACCTTACCGAAGACGGTTCCGGAAAAGAGCTGGTCAATGTCGGGGATTACCGGGTAATCGAGCTCTGGAACCTTGTCTTCATCCAGTACAACCGTCAGGGAGACGGCCGTCTCGAGCCTCTGCCGCAGAAACATGTCGATACCGGCATGGGGTTCGAGCGGGTCGCCGCCGTGATGCAGGGCAAGTCCTCCAACTACGATACCGACGTATTCACCCCTCTTTTCGACCGGATCACCGAAATTACCGGGGTAAGCTATAAAGCCTCCATGGACGATCCCTGCGATATCGCCATGCGGGTGATTGCCGATCATGCCAGAACCCTGACCTTCGCTCTTGCCGACGGCGCGATGCCCTCCAACGAGGGGCGCGGCTATGTGCTTCGCAGGATTCTCCGCAGGGCTCTGCGCTATTCCAAGACGCTTGGCTGCAGTGAACCCATTCTCCACCTGCTCGTGGAGACGCTTGCACGCTCCATGGGCGATGTCTTTCCCGAGCTGCAGAAACAGCAGGAGACGGTTTCCAGAATCATCCGTTCCGAAGAGGAGAGCTTTCTTGCCACGCTCGACCGGGGCATTGAAATTTTCAACGAGGTCATTACGGGAGCAAAGGCTGCCGGTCTCCCTGCAATAAAAGGGGAGGACGCCTTCCGGCTGTACGATACCTTCGGATTTCCGCTCGATCTGACCAGACTGATGGCATCCGAAGCCGGATTCGGGGTCGATGAAGAGGGGTTCGAGCACTGCATGCAGGAGCAGAAGAGCCGCGCCCGGCAGGACAGGAAAGACAAACAGCACCTTCAGGACGAGGACGGAGAGTGGCGGTGGTTCTCCACGGAGCGGGCTTCGGTGTTCACCGGCTACGATTCGCTTGAGGAGATCGCCTCCATTACCGGGGTGAGCGTCTCGGCCGACAGGATGTTCGTCGTGCTCGACCGGACGCCCTTCTACGCCGAAAGCGGCGGCCAGTCCGGCGACCGGGGATGGATAGAAACCGCGGAGTACCGTCTGAAGGTATCCGACACGCGCAAGGACGGCGACGCCGTCGTGCATGTCGTCACGGAAGCCCTCGATACCGTCCGGGACAGCGCAATCGACCCTGCCGATGTGTCGTTCGACGACGGAAAGCTTGCCTGCAGGGCATCGGTAGACCGGCACAACCGCCAGGGCGCCGAGCGGAACCATACCGCCACGCACCTCCTGCACGCCTCACTGCGCAGGATTCTCGGCCAGCATGTACAGCAGAAAGGCTCGTTCGTCAGCGCCGAGCGCCTCCGGTTCGATTTCAGCCATTTCGCCAAACTCACCGACGAGGAGCTTCTGGCCGTCGAAGCCGAGGTCAACGAACAGATCCGGAGCGCCGAACCGGTGCTCAAACATCAGGACATTCCCTACGACGAGGCCATAGGAAAAGGCGCGCTGGCCTTTTTCGGCGACAAATACGCCGACAGGGTAAGGGTTGTCGAAATTCCCGGCCTCTCCATCGAGCTGTGCGGCGGAACCCATGTGGACAGCATCGGCCAGATCGGCCTGTTCAAGATCGTCGGCGAATCGTCGGTCGCATCCGGCGTGCGGCGCATCGAGGCGCTCACCGGAAAGGCTGCCGAACAGCTCATGTGGAAGGAGTACCGCGAACTGCAGGATATCCGCCATATGCTGAAGCTCAAGGCCGACGAAGCGGTGACGGCGAAAATCGCCGAACTGGCCGAATCGAGAAAAGAGCTTGAAAAACAGCTGCAGGAGTTCCGGAGCGCAGCCTTTTCCGCCAGGCTGCAGCAGGCATTCGACGCTGCCGAAACGGTCGGAGGGATTCGCCTTCTGGCGCTCCGGCTCGATCCTGTCGATACCGAGACCTTGCGCCAGGCAGTGCTCGCCCTGCGCGAACGGCATCCCGCATCGGTGGGGCTTTTCTGCACGGAAGAGGGCGGCAAGGTATCCCTGACCGCTTTTTCCGGTCAGCAGGCCATCAGCGGTTTCGGGCTCGATGCATCGAAGCTTGTCCGCGAGGCGGCAAAGGCCGTACAGGGTGGCGGCGGCGGCAAGCCCGAGTTCGCCACGGCAGGCGGCAAGGATCCGGCAGGCATCGCCAGCGCCTTCGAGGCCTTTACCGCCTCGGTCAAGGCTGCGGTGGGGGAATGAAGAAATAACGATTGAAGGTTTATGCTTGTTTTTGACTGTTTTTTCGGGCGATGCGAAAAGCCCTCGTGTGACGGATGCCTCTTCATGCCTGTGCGTTCATTGCGGTTGCGGCTGAAGTCCCGCGCCATGCAGCAATGCGAAGACGATTCCGTCGATACGGACGGGGTGTGGAAAAAAGAGGTGGAGAGCGTGCTTGCCGCCAGGGTGCCCGAAACGAAGCTGCCGTCGGCAAAACGAAAGAAACGGCTGCTCGCCCCCCGCGAGGAGATTGCCTGGTTTCCCACCATCAAGGCCGACCTCTGCAACGGCTGCGCCGACTGCAAGGTGCTGTGCAGGCCCGGCGTGTTCGAGCCCGGTCCGCCGGACCCCGAAGGGATACACCGCCCCAAGTTCCTCGTGGCCCATCCGTACAAATGCCTTGTGCTGTGCGACCGCTGCGTGCCCATCTGCACCTCCGGCGCGATCAAGCTCCCGCCGAAAGAGGATTTCGAGAAGTATATCGAGTATGTGGACTGAGAGGATGAATACTAAACGGAGCGAGTCATGAGCGGTTCACCGCCACCTGCAAGGAAAAAGAAACGCCTGCTTGCTCCGCGCGAAGAGATAGCCTGGTTTCCCGCCATCGACAGCGAGCTGTGCAACGGCTGCGAAGCGTGCGCCGACCTCTGCCGGCCCGGAGTGTTCGAGCCCGGCCCCTCCGACCCCGCGGGAGTCTGCCGCCCGAAAATGAGCGTCGCCAACCCGTTCAACTGCATCGTGCTCTGCACCCGCTGCGAGCCGGTCTGTCCCTCCGGCGCGATCACCCTGCCCCGCCCGGAAGATTTCGAGAGGTTCGTCGAGTACGTCGATTGAGCGGCAGGCCCGATCGGCGTGATTCTGTCGTCAATGTGGTTTCCATTTCAGCTGTTCACGCATCCAGCCGGATCTGATGACATTTTTTCCTGATCAGCTCCTTGTAGGTCGCCTGATTTTCATGGTCAAGAAAACTCTTTTCTATCAGCAGATCCCACAGAGGCAGAACATTTCTGAACTTCCTGAACATTCGTTCCTGAACCACCTCGTCAATCGTCAATACGCCGAAAGCCGCTCTGAAATCGTTCAGCGTGATCCTTGTTTTCTTCCCGTCAAGCGTCAAGGCAAGGTCTTCCTTATCGGAAGGCATAACCAGTCCTGTCGAGACGAGATCATAGGCCGGGGCAAGGCTGTAGCCCCCTTTTGCTTCGATATCGATCAGTGAAAAATTCTTCAGATGCATATCCGCATTTCCGGAGAGAAAGCAGAACAGCACGATCTCAAAAAAATTGATGACATCGAGACCGGGATTTGCAGAGTAACGATGTATGGCTTTCGCTATCTGTTCATATGAACCGTGATATTTATTCTCCGTGAGACGTCCGGTGATCTGGCACATATCCTCCATGTGCAGCTTGCCTTTCCCTGTGCGATCAATACGGCGCGTCACGTATGCAAGGGCTCCCGAGCGCATGCGAATCAGGGAGTGCGGAACCGTATCGATACGCGCCGCTTCTGCCATGCGCATTGTCAGGTCCTCTATTTCCGGCAACTGCCGAAATCGCTGCGAAGGAGGCTTGAGTATGTACCCTCCCCACAGGCCAACAATGGTGAATCGCTGCGGAGCATCAGCCTTTCCGGCCGGTTCCAGATGCAGCGACAGTTTCGGCTGCACCCCCGTAATGGCGGTCTGGCTCCGGATGACCTCCAGAGCGAGCTCGTCGAGCTGGTTTTCATCATAGGGTAACTGTGGAGGGAGAGGCGTTCCGAACATTTTCCGGCTGCATTTCCGATGGAAATCTCCCTCCCCGGAGGCCAGCGGCTCATAGCAATAAAGACAGCGACGATCCATCGGCTCACTCCATGATTACAGGATGTACACTCACCGCCCCGATGCAATCCCTGCAGCAGTTCAACAAGAGGCCCATACGATCCCGCGGATCGAGCTTCCAGTTCCTTTCGGCAACGGCAAGCAGCCACCCTTCGGGTATCAATCCGTCAAAAAAAGGAAACATGGTTCTGCTAGAATATGCAGCAGCCCGCAACGGGAGCGTCAGACTTACCGGTTTGGCATCCTTCGAGTCCAGGTATGCCTGATCATACAGAAAATGATAGCCCTCTTCATCCTGAATGAACCAGCCCGCAGTTCGGTCAAGGTACCGTATTTCGGCTTTTTGCATACGCTATGCCTCCCTTTCCGGCCTGACAGGCGCAAGTACGAACCCGAACAGGGCAAGCACCTGGTTCACCTTGTCCATCCGCAATGTTTTTTTTCCCTGTTCAAGATCACGGATAAAACGAAGACCTGTACCGGCTTTTTCTGCCAGTTCCGGCTGGGTCATGCCCAGGGCCTTTCGCCTGTCGCGGACAAATTCAGCTATATCCTTCATGATTCCTGTGATACCTTATCGGGTATACCGTGTATGGTTTATAGTCAATCTATACCTTTTCGGGTATAATAACAAGTAAAAACGGTAAAACCATACCCTTTCGGGTATAATAAGACTATGGGGGAATGTATGTGCATGCCTCTGCCATCGTAACGCATCGAAAACAGCCTGAAAATGGCGAAACGGCATCGTAAGAGGTGCCGATATGGTAGTGCAGTGCTGATGCCAACGACATTAAGTCTTAACGGAACTGAAATGCCTTCCTGCCGGGAAAAGCTCTGGAGGGCAGCTCGATGATTTGCTGGCGATCCTACTCCGCCAGCTCGTCGCGGTCCCTGAATCCCATCAGGTAGAGGATTGCGTCGAGGCCGAGGGTCGAGATGGCCTGTTTGGCCCGTTCGCGCACGATGGGCTTGGCCCTGAAGGCGATGCCGAGTCCCGCCTTGCCGAGCATCGGCAGGTCGTTCGCGCCGTCACCCACAGCGACGGTCTGTTCGAGGCTGATGTTCTCTTTTTCGGCAAGCAGCCCGAGCAGTTCGGCTTTGCGGGCTCCGTCCACAACCTTGCCGAGCACCCTGCCGGTCAGCTTGCCGTTTTCGATTTCGAGGGTGTTGGCGTAGACGTAGTCTATCGAGAGCTTTTTCTGCAGGTAGTAGCCGAAATAGGTGAAGCCGCCGGAGAGGATGGCGGTTTTGTAGCCGAGCCGCTTCAGGTTGCCGAAGAGCCGTTCGGCCCCTTCGGTGAGCTGCAGGCGCGCGGCGATGCTCTCCATCACCTGCTCGTCGAGCCCCCTGAGCTGCGCCACCCTGCGCTCGAGGCTTTCGTTGAAATCCAGTTCCCCCCGCATGGCCTGCTCGGTGATGGCCGAAACCTCCTCGCCTACCCCGGCCTCCTTTGCAAGTTCGTCGATCACTTCGGAAGTGATGAGGGTAGAATCCATATCGAACACCACCATGCGCCGGTTGCGCCGGAAAATATTGTCCTCCTGGAAGGCGATGTCGATGCCGAGGCTGTCGGTAATGGCCAGAAGCTGTTCGCGAAAGAGGTTTTCGTCGGAGAGGGTTCCCCTCAGGGAGAACTCCACGCATGCGCGGGTATGGTTGTCGCCGTTGTCGAGCGGTATGCGGCCTGAAAGGCGGCTGATGGTGTCGATATTGAGCCGGTGGGCCGCCACGAGAGATGATACCCGTTCGAGCTGTTCGGCCGAAATCTTGCGCGACAGCAGCGAGAGCAGGTATCGGGGCTTTCCCTGTTCGCCCACCCATCCGTCGTACTCGTCGTCGGCTATCGGCGTGAAGGTTATCTGTATGCCGAGCGTATGGGCGCAGAAGAGCAGGTCCTTGAGGATGGGCGAGGATGCCGACTCCCTGGGCACCTCAACCAGCATGCCGAGGCTGAGATGGTTGTGGATGACCGCCTGGCCGATATCGAGCACCGGCACGTTGTAGCCCGCAAGAATGGCCGCTATTTTCGAGGTAAGCCCCGGTTTGTCCGGGCCCGTGATGTTGATGAGGAGCAGTTCGCGCATGGAGTGGGCGATAGAGGGGTACAGGCAAAACCCTGTCGTGTAATGGTTTGCTGACGCACCCCGATTTTCGGTAAAAACATCAGTCAAGATAGTGTTGTTTCAGGAACCTTCAAAAACGGGTGCGGGTGAGGTAACGGAACGTCAGGCATCGGGCGCAGGCAGAATGTCAGTGGTTTGCAGTGTAGTGATTGGTTGGTTGGCGCCGAATTATGTTGATGGCGCGACATTATTTTGCTCTGCTTTCAGTAAGCTGTTGTTGCGATGTGAGCCAGGATGCGCCATTAACTTACATACCGAACCGTTTTCCCTCCTGCATCATTCTCAGAGGTGCTCTCTTTTTTGCCGCTTGCACCTGATTGTTTTTTCGGCTATTTTTATACTCAATAATAAAATCAGCCGAATCATGCCCTACAAAACAAGAACACTTGAGATCTTTTTTCTGCAAGCGAGTCAACAATTTCCCGTCATGCTGCTGACCGGACCTCGCCAAACCGGAAAAACAACGTTCCTGCGACACCTTGCAGGAGAAAATCGCTCGTATGTCACGCTTGACGACCCGATGCTCCGGGCACTCGCAAGGGAAGAGCCCGCACTGTTCCTGCAACGCTTTACCTCACCGGTTCTCATCGACGAAATCCAGTATGCTCCCCAG
>NZ_JBAWHG010000015.1:0-66732 GCF_049593655.1 Chlorobium sp. | reverse complement strand
GATATGCCTGCGCTATTTTTCTTGTGCCGCGCCTGTCTACGTTTTTGTCGACGATGGCCACGGGCGGTTCGGCAAGAATGCTGACGGAAGGAGCCACGATTTCGAATTTGTCCGATCCGAACTCCCTGAGGATAAGGTGTGCCTCGTTTTCCCACGCGAGCAGCACATCGCCGAGTCCTCTCTGGGCAAAGGTGAGAGTCGATCCTCTGGCTCCGGTGTCCAGGACGGGTACGTTCCTGTAGAGCGATTTGACAAAGGCTTTCGCCCGAACGGCCGAACCGGTCTGTTTCTGCTTGTACCCCCAGGCCGCCAGATAATTCCATCGTGCCCCTCCCGATGTTTTCGGGTTTGGCGTTATGACCGAAACGCCCGGCTTGACGAGATCATCCCATGTTTTTACCTGTTTCGGGTTCCCTTTTCTGACGACGAACACGATTGTCGATGTATAGGGAGTGCTGTTGTCGGGCAGCCGTTTCTGCCAGTTCGGCGCAATCAGTCTGCTGTCCGAAATGGCGTCGATGTCATAGGCGAGCGCAAGCGTGACGACATCGGCTTCAAGTCCGTCGATCACCGCCCGCGCCTGCTTTCCGGAACCTCCGTGCGACTGGTTGATGATTACCGTCTGTCCGGTTTTCTTTTTCCAGTAGCGGGCAAACGCCGCGTTTTCGCTCTGATAGAGTTCCCTTGTGGGGTCATAGGATACGTTCAGCAGCGTCGTGCTTCCCGCAGCAGCCAGAGCGGTATGGCCCGTCACACCTGATGAGAGGAGTATCGCTGCTGCCATCAGGATTTTTTTTGTCCATTGCTGTTTCATGAGTATTTGTCCTTGATTTATGCTGTTAGTGGTGAATAAGGCAATAAAAAAGCCGGTTCTCTTTTTTCAGGGAATCGGCTGTAACGGAAACGACAGGCATATATGCCGGTTATGGCATCGATACTGGCGGTTTTCCGGTACAGTTTTCCTCTGTTTCTCTTTTGGGACAACAGCAGGTGAAGGTGAAGTCGCGGCCGTTCATAATGTTTTCGTTCAGGTGTTTATTGTTCAGTGCCGGACAAGTAACGCATCCTTTCCGATAACTCCGATGCCTGTACCATAAAAATACCGCCATTACGGTATAGGGCTCCCGGAAGGATCTTCATTCGCTTGATGTCGAGGGCGACCGGTCGCCGCACAGGGGGCATTGCGGGTCTCTGCGTACCCTGATTTTCCGGAAATTCATGGAAAGCGCATCGAAGGTCAGAAGGGTGTCGGTAAGGGGTTGACCCGTCGAGAGAAGGTGCTTTATGGCTTCGGTAGCCTGTATGCTGCCAATCACGCCCGGCACCGCTCCGAGAGGTCCCCGGGGTTCCTGGCTGCCGGTTTCAGTACGTTCATGAAAAAGGCACCGGTAACATGCCGTTCCTGCCGGGATGCACCGTTATGGTCTGTCCGAAGAATTTCAGGATTCCCGCATGGGAATAGGGCTTTCCGGCGTTGTGGCAGTATTCCGGTATCAGGAATTTCGCCTCGAAATTATCCGTGACATCGATAATGAAATCGTAACCGGCAATGATTTCTGCGGAGTTTTGCCTCGAAAGCCGTAAGGGAATGCACTCGATTTTGCATTCGGGGTTGAGTTTTCTCAGGGTTTCTTCAGCCGAAAGAACCTTTGGTTTTCCAATGGAGCCTGTTGTGTGCAGTATCTGACGCTGCAGATTGCTGATATCGACCAGATCGGGATCGACGATGCCCAGCGTGCCGATTCCGGCAGCGGCCAGATAGAGCGCCGCAGGGGAGCCAAGTCCCCCTGCGCCGACAACGAGAACCCTGCCTTTGCCGAGTTTCTCCTGGCCCTTCCGCCCGATCTCCGAAAGTGAGAGATGGCGGGCATAGCGCTGTTTCTGAAGTTCGGTGAGAGACAAGGCTGGTTCTCCTCTTGTTGACCGGTAACGGGTTATCTGTACCGCAGGTTGCGCACTGCATCGGCAAGGCGGTCGATTTCTTCCCTGGTGTTGTAGAAAGCCAGTGACGGGCGTACCGTCCCTTCGACGCCGAAGTGGCGGAGAGAGGGCTGTGTACAGTGATGGCCGGCGCGAACGGCAATGCCTTCCCTGTCGAGAAGCTTGCCGACTTCTTCATTGGGAAGATTGTTCAGAACGAATGAGAGCACGCCGACCTTGCTGGCGGCGGTGCCGATGATACGGAGACCCGGAATTTCCTGAAGTTGCTCCGTTGCATATTTCGTCAGATCGTGTTCGTAGCGGCTGATATGTTCAAGCCCGATTTTTCTGACATAGTCAAGGGCGGCCCCGAGGCCTACCGCATCTGCGACAGACGGGGTTCCGGCTTCGAATTTTGCCGGAACCCCGTTGTAGAGGGTCTCCTCGAAACGGACATCCCGGATCATGTTGCCGCCGCCCTGCCAGGGAGGCATGGTTTCCAGCACCTCGCGTTTGCCGTATACCACGCCGATGCCGGTCGGCGCAAAGATCTTGTGGCCGGAAAAAACAAAAAAATCGGCATCGAGGTCCTGGACATTGACCGGAATATGGGCGACCGACTGCGCTCCGTCGATCAGTATCTTCACGTCGAAGCGTCTGGCGATCCGGATCATTTCCTTTACGGGAAGGATGGTGCCGAGGCCGTTCGACGCCTGGGTGAGCGAAACGAACCGGGTCCGGGGGCCGAGCAGCTTCGTGTACTCGTCGAGTATGATCTCTCCGCGGCTGTTGACCGGAATCACCTTGATGCGCGCGCCGGTCTCCTTTGCAACCATCTGCCAGGGTACGATATTGGCGTGATGCTCAAGGATGGAAAGCACGATTTCATCCCCTGGCTGCAGGAACCTGCGTCCCCAGCTCTGGGCCACGAGGTTGATTCCTTCGGTAGTACCGCGCACGAAAATGATCTCCGAAGCGGATGACGCCCCGATGAACTGGCGGACCTTTTCCCTCGTCGCCTCATACGCGTCGGTCGAGCGGGCGGCAAGGGTGTGTGCTCCTCGGTGGATATTCGAGTTGTCCAGGGCATAGAAGTTGCTGACGGCATTGATGACGCTCCACGGTTTTTGTGTTGTTGCCGCATTGTCGAGCCAGACGAGGTCCCTGCCGTGAATTTTCTGGTGCAGCACCGGAAAATCCCTGCGTATGGTCGCAACGTCGAAAACATCCGTTTCGCTTACCGCCGGCTGTTCCTTGCCCCTCAGGAAATAGTGGCTGTCCGCGAGTCCGGAGGGAAGTCCGAACGCGTTGAGGAGCGGCTTCTGTTTCGCGTCGGGTTCGCCCGTCCATCCAGGGTAGATGTCCGCGCCGGGTACCGCCGGCCCTGCCGATGCCTGATAGCCGTGAACAGGGGGTTTTCCTGAAAGATCACCACTCGCAAGCTCCGCGTAATGCCTCAGGGATTGAAAAATCCTGTCGAGTCCAGGGCTTTGATCCTCGCCGGAGAAATTCCGGTAAAGCTTTTCCGCATAGCAGGTTCCTTCGGCTTCCGGATTCTGCGGACTGGAGGAGGTATTCCGCTGCAAGGCCTCGTCGATGTCGTGCGACCGGTTTCCGTTTTCCGAATAGTTCTGCTGTTCCGTGAGTTTGTTCGCGTGGTGTTCCAGGGGCTCCGGCTCTTTTTCCTCGCGGGTTCCGAGGAAATACAGCTCTTCCGGATTTTCGGGGAAAACGGATTTCCGCTCCCGGCCGTGCGGCTGCAGCAAGGGCAACCCGGACAAGTCCGGCTGCTCATAGTCAGGGCTCCTTTCCGTTCCTTCGGCAATTGCCGCTTTTTCACGGACCGATCCGGCAAGGCCGGAAGGCGCATGTTCGGCATCGGTTTCGAATTTCGGCAGGCTGCCCGCTTCGGGAAGTTCGTTGAACAGCCTGCTTGCAAGCCGGGCGATGAAAACCGGATTCAGCTCTTCGCTGCCGTTTACCCGGCTGTCGGGGTATTCATGTTCTCTTGTCATGGTATAACTGGCATGCCCGCGAGGCCTCCGTGGAGAGCCCCGTGAGCGGTTGGACCTGTTTGTGTGGCGTTTTTTTTTGTATTACCGGTTTATTTGGTTTTGATCGCCGTTTTGCGGTGTTCGTAGTCGTGGTAATAACCCACTTCCACGTTTTCAAGAACGGCCAGCGCGTCATCGGTCAGTACCGCCAGCGACGAATAGAGCGTCAGGAGGTAGGATGCGACGCCGAGCTTGTCGAGTCCCATGAGCCTTGCCGAAAGACTCGGACTGATCTCTCCGGGGATGCCTGCCTGGTGAAGGCCTACCACGCCCTGCTCGTTTTCTCCGACGCGAAGCAGCAGGATGCTGGTTGTGCCCAGACCGGCCTTGTTCTTGTTGATCTCGATCTTGTCGCTTGAGATCAGCGGCACGCCGCGCCAGGTAAGGAAAGGAGAGCCGAACAGGTTGATGGTCGGCGGTGGCACGCCGCGCCAGGTGCATTCGCGCTCAAAAGCCGCGATGGCTTTCGGATGGGCAAGGAAGAATGCCGGTTTTTTCCACACCTTCGTGAGCAGGTCGTCGAGATCGTCGGGAGTCGGCGTTCCGTACCGGGTGCTGATGCGCTGTCCGGGATCGACGGAGTGCAGCAGTCCGAACTCCCTGTTGTTGATGAACTCCCATTCCTGGCGCTCCTTGATGCCTTCGATCGTCAGACGCATCTGCTGCTCGATCTGGTTGTAAGGCTCGTTGTAGAGATCGGATACTCTCGTATGCACGCGCACGACCGTCTGGATCGCCTGCAGCGAGTATTCCCTCGGCTTGTTCGAGTAATCGACATAGGTTTCCGGAATTTCGACATCCTCGTCAAAACCGGCGACGAGGTCGATGTGCTTTTCGCCGTGCTTGTTGACCGTCGAGCGGATTTTCAGGTATTCTTCAACCGCTTTTTCGAAAGAATCCCTCAGGGAAGAGGAGCCCTTGAACAGTTTTTCGATATCGGTGCTGGAAAGGGAGAAAAAGGATACCGGCGTGAGGGTGCGGATAGTGACCGTCGAAGGCTTCCGGGAGACAAGTTCCTCTTCGCCGAAAAATTCGCCTTCCGAGAGCAGTGCGATGCGCAGTTCCTCCCCGTGCAGGCCTTTGCTGAGGATTTCAACCTGACCGTGCGCGATGATGAAGAGCTTGTGTCTCTCTTCTCCTTCGAGAATCAGGGTGTTGCCGAGATCCGACTCCTCCAGGACGAACTTTTTGGCAAGTCCGGCGATGATGCCGTCATCGATCGAAGCGAAAAGCGGAATGCTCTTGAGGGCTTCGGGCTTGAACGAAGGGGTTCCTTCATGGAAGTCTATCCCGATGCGGTCCGGTTTCTGCAGTTCGATTTTCGTGCGGTTGACACGGTAGGTGCCTGAGGAGACATGAACCCACGGGAGGAGCTTCAGAAGCCATCTCGGGGTAATGGACATCATCTGCGGCGGGGTCTTGGTCGTATTGGCAAGGTTTCTTGCCACCTTGGTGGTGACGCTGCGCTGCAGAAGGCTGTTGGGTTCCGGTAATGAGTTTGTCATGGATTGAAATTATAGTTGAAAGGTGATTGCCTGAATCTGGTTATGGTTTATTTCAGATGCCCAGTCCGTCCGTGAAACTGGTTTCAACAGCTTTCTGCTGAAGAATTCTGGAGTGCGGAGGCACGCTTCTGGTCAGCCAGACGTTTCCTCCGATCGTCGAGTTCCTGCCTATGGTGATCCGTCCGAGAATGTTGGCGTTCGAATAGACGACCACATTGTCCTCGATGATAGGGTGACGCGGCACATCCTTGACCGGGTTTCCTGCTGCGTCGATCTCGAATTTTTTCGCGCCCAGCGTGACCCCCTGGTAAAGACGTACGTGATTGCCGATGACGCAGGTTTCGCCGATAACCACCCCTGTTCCATGATCGATACTGAACGATTCTCCGATCACGGCGCCGGGATGGATGTCGATTCCGGTTTCGGAATGGGCCATTTCGGAAATGATCCTCGGTATGAGCGGCACGGAGAGCCTGAGAAGGGCGTGTGCGCTCCGGTGGTTGATCATCGCCCTGATCGAGGGATAGCAGAAAATGATCTCTCCGTGGCTTTTTGCCGCAGGATCTCCGTCATAGATCGCTTTTACGTCGGAGCAGAGGACTCTTCTGATTTCCGGCAGTCCGGCGATGAATCGCATTGCGGTATCGGCCGCTTCCGCAGGCTTTCTGTAGCCGTTTTCCTCTCCGGCATGGAAAAGCCTGACACTGGCAATCTGTTCGCAGAGAAGCCCGAACAGCTTTTCAACCCTTACGCCGAGAAAATGGGGCAGTGACTCCCTGCGCAGAACCGGTCCGCCGAAATACCCCGGAAAGGTGATCGCCCTGATCAGTTCGACGGCTTCACCGAGTCTTTCAATGGAGGGCAGATGATCCCGGCTCTCCGAGAGATAATCGCATTCGGCATCGCCGGCCCGGGACAGTCGGTGTATGGCATCTTCAATGGGGTCTTTTATTTCCCTTGACATAAGATCTCCTGAGGCGGTCTGTACGACCGGATTGTGTGGTTTATCGCCGGAAAATTGCGCTTGGGGGACACGCTCCTGCTCAGCAGGGGAAGGCGTGACGGATGCGCCGCGCTTTCAATGCCGAACAGGAGGTGAACATGACAACCGCTTCGCGGACATTCAGATGGCCGCCGGTTCATTGTCGAACTGGTAGAGCAGGGTGGAGAGGTATCGCTCGCCGGTATCGGGAAGGATGACGACAATTTTCCGCCCTCTGTTCTCTTCCCGAAGCGAAAGCTGCAGCGCCGCATAAACCGCCGCACCGGAAGAGATGCCGACAATGAGCCCCTCGGTCCTGGCAAGAGCGCGGCCTGTACGAAGGGCATCCTCGTTCTTTACGGGAATGATTTCATCGATAATGTCCGTATTGAGGATGTCGGGCACAAAACCTGCCCCGATGCCCTGTATTTTATGAGGGCCCGGTTTTCCTCCGGCGAGCACCTGCGAGTCGAACGGTTCGACGGCAACGATCGAGACTTCGGGATTGCGCTGCCTGAGTACCTCTCCGACCCCGGTGATCGTTCCCCCCGTTCCGACGCCGCTGACGAAAATATCCACCTTGCCGTCCGTATCGTTCCAGATCTCTTCGGCGGTTGTTTTCCGGTGGATTTCGGGGTTCGCAAGATTCCTGAACTGCTGGGGAATGAACGAGTCCTGATATTCGAGATGCAGCTCGTCGGCCTTCCTGATTGCGCCGACCATGCCTTCGGTTCCGGGCGTCAGCACCAGTTCGGCTCCGAGCGCCTTGAGCAGGTTCCTGCGTTCGATGCTCATGGTTTCGGGCATGGTGAGAATCAGCCGGTACCCTTTCGCTGCGGCGATATAGGCGAGCGCAATACCGGTGTTGCCGCTTGTCGGTTCGATGATGACCGTCTCGCTGCCGATCAGTCCCTGCTGTTCGGCGGCCTCGATCATGGAATAACCGATCCGGTCCTTGACGCTGCCGCCCGGGTTGAAGTATTCCAGCTTGGCGATGATGGTTGCAAGCGTATCGTGTTCCCTGTTGAAGTTTTCAAGTTCGAGCAGCGGCGTGTTGCCGATCAGCTCGGTCAGTTTTTTTGCGATGCGTCCCATAAGGTTCGGCGTTTATTGTTGAACAGATGTAACCTCTTGAAATATCGATACCTGCAAGGGAAATTGAAATCCCTCCAAACCGGTATTTTTTATACCCTGAAACAGGTAGATTCAGATATGGTATGCGATATTGTCGATCAAACCGGCCTTTATCGCATACAGGATCAGCTCCGTACTGCTCGATACGCCGAGTTTGCGGAAGATGTTTTTCCGGTGGGTCATCACCGTATGAAAACTGATGTGTTTTCGCGAGGCGATCTCCTTTGTCGACAGTCCCGCGGAGATCAGGCGGACGATGTCGATTTCGGAGGTGGTCAGGAGGTAAGCCTCTTCCTGGGGGCCTTCTTTTCTGAGAAGCACGTCAAGCACGCTTCCCGAATAATATTTCTTTCCCTTCAGGCCCGAACCGACAGCATGAAGAATCTCCTCCTCATCGTCTTTTTTCAGGACGATGGTTTTTATGCCCGCATCGTTCAGTTCCTTTATCTGGTACTGGTTGATGGCGTTGGTGACAATGACGATGCCTGCAGCCTCATGCTGTTTTTTGAGTTCCCCGATATCCTTTATGGAGAGAAAATCGAACAGGATGAAATCGGTTACGATAACGGCCCGCGGGTGTTCATGGAGAACCTGCTGCAGCTCTTCCCGGCCGGAAACGCTTCTGACGCCCGGATAATGAGGCTGCAGGATTGAGCGAAGTCCCTCCCGGGTAAGATGCTGCGTGTCGGCAATGACGACAGGCGTATGGTTATGGTGATGTTTCATTTCAGATTCCCGCTCCGTTTTCAAAAACTTCTTCGACCATTGCAAGCGTTTCCCCTTCGCTGCCGCCTTCGACGGTGACCTGAAGGGAGGTCCCCGATACGGCGCACAGGGTGAGCATATCGATCAGGGAGGCCGATTCGGCTTTCTGGCCGTTTTCTTTTTCCAGAATAATGGAGCTTTTCTGCCGGCGGGCGATGCCCGCAATTTTTGCGAGCGCCCTGAAATGCAGTCCTTCCGGTATTTTCACGGTGAGCTGTTTATGAAGCATGATGAGAGAGACAAATGGTTACGGTTATGGTATTGCGTTTTTGGAGCCCGGAAAATGAAAAAGCCGATCCTGAGCATCAGAACCGGCTTTCTGTAACAGTCTAACGACCATACATGGTGATCACGACAAGTGATGCTCCGGTATCTTGCGCAAGGAACAGGCGGAACAGCACCTTTTACAGTGGAGAGCTTTTCCTATGATTGTTGACTGTGGTGACATGGGCTCAACGATTTACTGTTTACAGGGTCATTAACAATTGTTAATATTTTTTTTGAAATAAAACAAGAAAAGATCAGCGCTGCCAAAAAATGAAAAAATGTTGACCGCCAGAGATTTTTTGCTATATTAACAATTGTTAATAGTTCTTTCTCGTAACGGTCATCAAGAAAGGCTGAGGGAATAGACCCGTTGAAGCCTTGACAACCGATTCCGATCAGCGGGACACGGTGCCACATTCTACTTCTTGCTGCATGCCTGACGGTATATTTGTTTTTTACTGCAGGGAAGAAAGATGAGTGAAAAAGAGAGCAGAATTGCTTTTTTCAATAACAGCGAATATGCATCACCTGCATGTTTGCCGAAAAAATTGACAGAAGTTTCGGACAACCTTTTCCTCACTCAGGAAGAGGTTTTTTTTTGCCCATCCCGTTTTTTTACGTCATATAAACAATCAACGTACTCCATACCATGAGTTTTCAGACAGACACCATTCATGCGGGAGTTGCTCCCGACAAAGCCTATGGCGCCATCATGACGCCGATCTATCAGTCTTCAACCTTTGTTTTCGAGGATATAGGGAAGCACAGGGGGTTCGACTATACGCGAAGCGGTAACCCGACAAGACAGGCTCTTGAGGACAGTCTCGCTTCGCTCGAGGGCGGCTCGTTCGCGGCTGCCGTTACCAGTGGCATGGCCGCCATTACGACCGTCCTGCACCTGTTCACTACCGGAGACGAGATCATCTGCACCGATGACTGCTATGGCGGTACGGCAAGACTTCTTAAAACCATACAGGAGCATTTTGGCATTAAGGTGCATTTCGAGGATCTCAGAAATCATGAGCGTCTTGAATCACTTATCAACAGCAGAACAAGGGCGGTATGGATTGAAACACCCTCCAATCCGCTGCTCAATCTTGTCGATATCGAAGCTGTTTCGACCTGTGCAAAAAAGCACGGCCTGCTTTCCATTGTCGACAACACCTTTCTTTCGCCGTATCTCCAGCAGCCGTTCAGACTTGGAGCTGATATCGTGGTGCATTCAACAACGAAATACCTGAACGGTCATTCGGATGTTATTGGAGGAGCCCTGCTTTCCTGCAATCCGGAACTTGATCAGAAGCTGAAATACCTTGTCAATACTCTGGGCACCTGTGCCCAGCCGTTTGATTGCTGGCTGGTGCTGCGGGGAATAAAAACACTTGTCCCGAGGATGAAGGAGCATCTCTATAATGCACAGGGTGTAGCGGAGTTCCTTGCGGGACATCCCAAAGTGAAACAGGTGTTTTACCCCGGACTTGCATCCCATCCCCAGCATGAGCTTGCCAGGAGACAGCAGCGAGGATTCGGAGCAATGGTCTCTTTCGATCTTGACGGAAATATCGAGGACGTCAATCGTGTCCTGAAAGGCACGAAACTGTTTGCCCTCGCTGAAAGCCTTGGTGGTGTGGAGTCGCTTATCGAACATCCGGCAACGATGAGCCATTTGTCGATGGGCAACGAGCATCGTCAGGCTGTAGGGATTACCGATTCCGTGATCCGGCTTTCCATAGGGATTGAGGACCGCGATGACCTCATTGATGATCTGCGGAGGGCTCTCGGCTGATCGCTGCGACTGCCCACCCTGTCCCGCTTATCCCGAAATATGGCCGGGACAGGGTTTATTGCTGCCGATTCCTTTCCGTCCGGGAAAAACGTTGACATAATTGTTCCGGCTCTCTCTTATATTTCCGAGTGATACTCCGGCCAGTCCGACGTATGGACTGACCCTGAGGTTTTTCATTCGCTATTTCCGGAATAAGTCTTTTCATTCAACCATTCTTTTTCCCGATATACAGGTTATGCGTGATTCCTTGTTATACAGGCTGTCTCGACTTCTCTTGTTGCTGCTTTTCCTGCTCATTCCGGTACAATCCGTTTTTTCGGCCGGTTTTCTCGATCCTGAAGATGCGTTCAGGCTGAAGGCTGAATATACCGGGTCGCGCTCCCTCGTGCTCGACTGGGAGATTGCCGAAGGGTACAAGCTCTCCGGCGACCAGGTGAAGGTGAACCTGAAAAGCGGCAGGGCGGATCTGGGCGTTCCCGTGCTGCCGGCAGGGGAGCGCGTGAAGGACCCTTCCAGCGGCGAAGAGTCGGTGGTGTATCACAGGCAGCTGCATGCAGAGGTGCCGGTTTCCGGCGCCTCCGGCGTTTTTACCGTTGCGGTTGTCTATCAGGGATGCTCCGAGGATGGACTCTGTTATCCTCCTTTTACCCGTATGGTGACTGTAGATCCGGCCAGGCCGGGAATGCTGAAGGTTGTCGTGGATCCTGAATCCGGGGGCTTCGGCGGTTTTGCCGTTACGGAAAATGCCGCCGGTGATTCCTCCCCGGCCGTCGAGCCGGCCGGAAAGGATGATGATTTCTCGCTGGCGCAATCGACACTCGCAAGCCGCAGCCTGTGGAAAATCGCGCTCGCATTCCTGTTTTTCGGCATGCTGCTCTCCGTTACTCCCTGCGTCCTGCCCATGATCCCCATTCTTTCGTCAATCATCGTCGGCGACGGTGGCTCCGGCAGGGGACGCAGTTTCATGCTGGCCGTGGCATACAGCCTCGGTATGGCGCTCGTCTACACGCTGCTCGGCGTCGCCGCCGGCCTTGCCGGAGAGGGCTTTGCCGGAGCGCTGCAGCAGCCCAGGGTGCTGAAGCTTTTCGCGATTCTGCTGGTGGTGCTCGCCCTCTCGATGTTCGATGTCTATCAGCTTCAGATACCCGCTTTCATGCAGAGCGCCCTGTCGAAAACATGCGGCAGGCTGAAAGGAGGCCGGATTGCCGGAGTTTTTCTTATGGGAGCCCTCTCCGCGCTGATTGTCGGCCCCTGCGTTGCCGCACCGCTTGCCGGTACGCTGGTCTACATCAGCCAGACCCGCGATGTGGTTATCGGGGGTGTTGCGCTTTTTTCGATGGCCATCGGCATGAGCGTTCCGCTTCTCCTGGTGGGGCTCTCCGCCGGAACCCTGCTGCCGAAAGCCGGAGCGTGGATGAATGAGGTGAAATACCTGTTCGGCCTGCTCCTTATCGGTGTGGCCATCTGGATGGTTTCGCCGGTCATTTCCGGCCCGGCGGTCCTGCTGCTCTGGGGCGCTCTGGCCATACTCTCGGCGGTGTTCCTCCACGTATTTGAAATACTGCCGGAAAAGCCTTCCCCCATGCTGCGTTTCGGCAAGGCACTCGGCATCCTGCTGCTCCTTGCCGGCATTCTGGAACTGGCCGGAGCGGCTTCAGGGGGCGACAATCCGCTTCAGCCGCTTTCGAAGTTCCGTACGTTTTCCGGCAAGACCCCAAGCCCGGCGGTTGATGGGGGGCTGTTTACCCGGATCAGGACGGAAGCCGAACTCGAACAGGCGCTTGCGTCAGCCGAAAAGCCGGTCATGCTCGACTTCTACGCCGACTGGTGCGTCTCCTGCAAGGAGCTTGATCATTTCACCTTCAGCGACCCGGAGGTGCGCAAACGCATGGAAAGCATGACTCTTCTGCAGGTTGATGTTACGGCGAACAGTGCCGAAGACAAGGCGCTGATGAAACGCTTCTCCATTTTCGGCCCTCCCGCCATCATCTTTTTCGATGCATCGGGCCGGGAGATTCAGGGCAGCCGCATAGCCGGATTCGTCAAGGCGAAGCCGTTCCTCGACCATCTCGGGAGGTACGTTCCCGTCCGGTAGACTCCTGGCTTTGTGTCTCTTCTTTATGACCGAACAGGGAAATCCAATCACGTGAACCGTCCGAAACGCAGCACCCTCAAGCCGGCGATGTTGCGTATCATGCTGCTCCTCATGTTTCCGTCTCCTGCAGCGGCAGGGCTGTTCGCCCGTAAAGGCGTCGAGGGCACGATGGTGCTTTCGTCGCTGAAAACTCAGGTCGGATGGTATGTCGGTTATATCGAAACGGAGGATGAGGTCTGGTTCTTCGCCCTCAACATTGATGTTCTCGGCGAAGCCGACCTGCCCCTTCGCAAGCAACTGGTGCGCGAGGCCCTGCAGGCGAAAGGCATCATCAGGTAAGGATTCATGCGTCACGCAGGGATTTGTCTGAAGGAACGCAATATCTTGACAATTGTTTGTATATACCCTTACAGCGATGGAGCAACCGGCAGCATTACATTTTTTGTTACAACATAATGGAGAATACCGATGATTCCGGAGAAATTAAGGGAAGTATTAAAACAAGACGGAGTGGTTGCGATAGCCACACTGGGGCAGGATGGTCCTCACATGGTCAATACCTGGAACAGTTATATCCGGATCACTGATGATGAGCGAATCCTTATTCCTGTCGGGTACATGCACCGTACGGAAGCGAACATCGCTTTTGACAATCAGGTACTGATTACGCTGGGAAGCCGCAAGGTTGCCGGGCATATTGGCCCTGGAGCAGGCTTCCTGATCAAGGGTACTGCGAGCATGGAAGCTTCCGGTTCCGATTTTGACCTTATCAGGGCAAAATTTGCATGGGCTCGCGCTGTAATGGCCGTAACCGCCAGTTCCATTGAACAGACATTGTAGGGTGCCGTTACGCCGTTCTCACGGTACGGACGGGACTTCGGCCCGCATTGCAGCCTGACAGGAAGAGACTGCCTCCGGCGCTCTTCGGCAAAACCGGAGCGGAGGGTATTGTGCAGCCCATCGCGGTATCTTCCTTCAGAAGTTTCCCTCGACGTTCGATTCCATTTCCATTCGGGACTTCGAAAAAAAACGGATAACCCTTCAGAATGCCTCTTTGTCCATTGTCTCGTTCGGCCAGACTTGAGTTGCCACACGCTCCTGTTCATTTCGAATCATCCAAAATCGGGTATACCGGCCTTGCTTGTTGAGCAGCTCCGTATGGGTGCCTTCTTCGACGATCTCTCCATGGTGCAGCACCAGTATTCGATCTGCATTACTGATGGTATTGAGCCGGTGGGCGATAACAAAGCTTGTCCGGTTTTTCATGAGCCTGTCCAGCGCTTCCTGAATAAGCTGCTCGGTGGCATTATCGACGCTTGCAGTTGCTTCGTCAAGTATGATAACTGGTGCATCTTTTAACAGCGCTCGGGCAATGCTGATACGCTGTTTCTCGCCTGAGCTGAGCATGACACCCCGTTCGCCGACAAGGGTTTCGTAGCCTTCAGGCAATGCCTCAATGAATGCGCTGCAGTTAGCGGCATCCGCAGCAGCAAGCATTTTCTCCAGTGAGGCTTCGAGTTGGCCATAAAGCAGGTTGTCGCGTATGGTGCCGTTGAACAGAAACGGTTCCTGGCTTACGAGGCTGATCTGTTTGCGCAAGGAGTGGATCGGCACCGAGGAGATATCCCGTGAATCGATGAAAATCTTTCCGGAAACTGGACGATAAAAGGCTAACAAAAGGTTTACCATGCTTGTTTTACCTGCCCCTGTCGAGCCTGCAAGCGCGATCTTTTCTCCCGGTGCGGCATGAAGCGAAATGTTTTTCAGGACAGGCACTCCCTCCTTGTATCCAAAGCTGACGGACTCATACCGGACATCTCCTAGCACTTTTTCCGGAAAAGGGGTGTTTCCGGTACTCTCTTTCCGTTCGGTATCCAGATCAAGAATCGTGAAAAGCCTTTCCGAGGACGCCCGCGCTGATTGCACCATCTGGTTCAACCCGTCGATTCGTCCGACAGGTTCGTAAAAGAGTCCGAGATAGAAAAGAAACCCTACAAGTTCGCCAAGGGAAAGCTGTCCGTGCATCACCATGGGCGTTCCCGCCCAGAGAACCAGTACTGTTCCGAGCGAGCCAGCAAAAGTCATGGAGGGAGTATAGACGGCCCAGATGTCCATGACTTTGATAGTACTTTGGCGGAGCCTTTCGGCCTGTCCGGAGAACCGTATGCTTTCGAATTCCTCACGTCCGTAAGCTTTGATCTGTCGGATTCCTTGCAGGGAGTCCATGATTAGAGCATTCAGTTTTCCGATTTCCCGGCGTTGACTCCGGTAGCCTGGATGAGCGGAGAAGGTATACCAGAGTGCTCCAGCTGTCAGCACGGCAAGCGGTAGCAATGCAAGTGCGGTGAGACTGTAGCTCTTGAAAAGAAGAATCACCAGTACGGCAAGAATGCTCATGAAGGTTGTCAGGGCGCGTTCAACGCCGTCTGTGAGTATGCGCTGTACGGAAGCTACATCGTCGATGATGCGCGTCATGAGGTCCCCCGATGCATGGCGATCGAAAAATCCTGTCGGCAGAGAGAGCAGATGATCGTAAACATCCCGCCGCATATCGAGAATAACCTTCTGTCCGAATCGGGTGTTGACTGCAATGCGGAGCGCATTACTGACGGCATGCAGCAAAAATGCGCCCGTTAGGGCCACTGCTGCGGGAATGATCATTGATTCCTGTCGTTTCGCAATAACAGCATCAATGATGTACTGCGTTATCTGCGGGTACATGAAATAGAAGCTGATGGTAAGCATGGCCAGCAGCATGTTGGCTGCCGCCATAATCCGGTAGGGCTTGAGATAAACCAGCGTGCGCTGCATAAATTCCGTTACGTTAACGGTGCGCGGAGTGGTGTACTGCGTCATTGCCTGCTCAGTTTGTTTCGAGGTCAGGTGGATGACAGCAGCGCTGTTTCAGCTTTGTGAGCAGGGCTGGATCGATGCGGTAGAGCTGCAGAAGAAGCTCCTTTACCGGTACCTCTTCGAGCGGCCTAGAAAGCAGTCCGGCAAAGAGGCGATCCTTGTCCGCCGGGCCGAGCGAGGGATCGGCGAGAGGAAGAAGCGGATCGAGATAATCGATAGCGGGAATCGGGGCAATCCGTTTTTCGGGAGGAAGATAATGATTGATCGTTTCCGCCAGTTTCCTTGACTCGTTGCGCTCGGTATGTGCAATTGAGCACTGTTGGCTCGAAGGCGTATTCAATTCCCCTGTAAGCTTCCTGTTCAGAAATATGCATCGTTTGCAGTGATATGCATCGCAGTTGCGGCAGACTGGTGCGTGAGCAAGATCAAGTAGATGCGAGTCGTCGATCGTGTATCCAGAGGCGATATCGCCAATGCTGTTTTCAGGATTTTCGTAATAAAATGCCGGGCAGAGGTAGAACCTGCCGTTCGGTGCAAGTGTAAGATGATCGAGGCCAGCGCCACAGTTATGCATGGAGGAAAGAAACAGTCTGTCGGAAACAACGTTGATTTCGCCGAATGCTCCTTGCCGGTAACGCTTTTCGAGCTGTCGCCGGATGGATTCGAGTTCAGCTCTGTAGCTGTCGAGTTCAGCCTGACCGAATTTTTCCGGGTCACGGATTACCAGATTCACCCTGCGGCAGTTTTCGGCAAGATGATTGACGGTTTCAGCCAGAAAGGGGATCTCTTTTCGCGAAAATCGCAGGATAATATTGCTATTGCTGTCGTCCCTATCAGGAAGTGCTTTGGCACGCATCAAAGTTTCGGAGACACCGTTGGCCAGATCGATTACCTGCATACAATCGGTACCGTGACAAACCGTTTGGTCTGGAATGATCTTGACGTGTTCAACCGATTCAATGAGTATGGCATGAGCTGGCGGCAGGGGGGTGTCGCCATAAAGAAAACTTGCAAACAGCCTGTTGGTGATGGCATAATGGACAGCCTTTCGCAGGATGTCTGCATCGATCAGGCAGCTCTGAGCGGAGCCGCTGTTTTCGTAGTGACAGAACGAGGTTGACCCTTCTTCAAGTATTACAATCAGGAGGTGCGGCATCTGGCAGAAAAATTCAGGCATGAAGAATACGGTCGAGCCGGTTCCGGTAATAGTTATTGGCCCTTACCCTGGCTTTGTGCATGGAGCAAAGGTTGGTGGCTCTCCTGAAAATGGTTTGGGTTTCTGCATAATCGTAGTTTGCCCCCTGACACCAGGCACAACCCGAGGCAACAGGACATTCCACGCACTCGGCTGTGCTTTGTGAACGCAGATCAAGCGAGAGGAAAGGCCGCAATCTGTTGAGATTAATCCCGTCAAAGCAATTGCCAACAGAAATTGCTTTTTTCCGCGAAAGCGATGGAGGGGTAAACCGATGGCAGGGGTAAAAGTTTCCCTCACTATCGACGGCAAGCATCCTTCCTGCGCCGCACCAGTTGTTATTGTCCATTCGCGGATAACCAATGGTTTCAGAAAAGAACGAGCAGGTGCATTGCCTGAATAATTCCTGATCGATGAACGCGTCGGCAAGCGTGATCAACTGCTCTTCGAACAGTTGATCATCGCCTTCTTTCCACGCATCTTCGAAGACGACATTGATGCTGACGTGCCTGATACCCAGATCATGCAGGTGCAAGACGCTTTCGGCTACAAAAGGCAGATCGTCGCTCGAAACCGTTACTTTCGTACTGGCGTCAGGAAACTGTTTGAGCCAGAGCGGGATATTTTTGACGATGTCTGCATATGAGCCCTTTTCCGAGGGATAGACTCTGTTCAGATCGTGTTTTTGTGGTGTTCCGTCAAGTGTGAGACCGATGCTGAGATTTTTATGGTTTTTCGTGATATAGCGTTGTACGGCAGGATTGGCATAGAGGATGCCGTTTGTTGTAATGCTGAAACGGTAACTTGCGCCCCACGGATGATGCTTTTCTTGTTGACGGACCTTTATATAGTTACAAATTTCATCGATAAGACGAATCTCCAGCAGGGGTTCCCCACCGATAAAATCCCATACAATCGAGGGCTCTGAAAAGAGTTCCCGATTTTCTGTAAGGTAATCCACAACCTTCCGGGCGACCTCAAAACTCATGGCGCTGTGGCTGTTTTTTCCTGTGAAATAGCAATATCGGCAACGTAACTGGCAATCTTCGGTTACCATGAACGTTACGGTTTTCGCTTTGGACTGCTGCCACACGACTGGTGGCCTGGCGACAGATGCACACATAAATACACGATAATCATTGATCACAAGAGGGGAAGGCGTACAGCGATACATCAGCTGTTGCTAAAGCATGCAAATACTGCATCATCTCAAGACCATAAAGGAGGTTGGGGCAAAAACACAGTCGTTGAATGCGGAAATACAAACTGCGGGGATGAACATTCTGATTCGATCCCCGCAGTTTGTAACGGATATCCTGAATAGCGGAACAGCTTATTTGCTGACCGTAATGCACTCATCTTTACAACCGGAGAGGCACTGGCCTCCACAACCCCCATCGCAGTCGCTTGCGGCCTGTATGTCCATATGGGCTACCGTATTTTGTGATCCCGAGTTCAAGAAACCAAAACCGGGGAGGGTCTTTCTTGCCATGCGATGCAGGCGTTCCCTTTCTGCGCTGATGATTTTTTCCATTGCATTATTCATGATTTGGTTTGCAAAAACGGCAATTCTCATTGACCAATGATACTGATATGGAATCTTATTTACAATAGCCATAACAAAATACGGAGATATATCAGTGATTTCTTCTGTAACTAACCAGGGCTCTGAACCGGCAGGGGTAAACTTATGTGCCTGCGAGCCTTCAGATCGTAAATATAGAAAGTATGAAGGTTTTGGCTGAAGCGAACATAGTGTTCATCGTAAGAGAAATTTGCGGCGATGGGGCGACTCCAGAGTATTTTGCCATCACGGCCAAGCAGTGTAAACGCCATGTCGCTGTTATCGCTCTTGCGGGTAGCTACCAACGAGTAATCTCCTTTCGGTGAAACCACAATATCGACGACAACACCAAGGCTGGTATTCTGTGTCCATGCAATATTGCCGGTTGCGGTAATGAACATGGTAATGGTTGATTGTTTTGTTCCATTTTCGCCGGTCACAATCATGTCTCCCTCAGGAGAAACCGCATATTTACTGATCCACCGGAGCGAGTTGTTCTCCGTTGCTGCATTCCTGAAAAGTATTTCCCGAACCAGATTTCCATCCCTGTCATGGACAGCCATGCCGCTCGATCCGCCTTCGTCGCTCCAGCCCCAGAGCGGGAGAATAATGACCGAGCCGTTGTCGGACACTGAGGCATGACCGGGCTCAACCCAGAGCGGCTTGTTCCAGAGTTCATAACCATGCTCTTTCATACTCCATGATGCGGAGTTGTTCCCGTAGGTGATCGTCACCGTATAGCTTCCATTATCGGACGTATACGTTTCCGCCTTGCCAGCAAGATTTGACATCCGTTCAGCTGTGATACGAGCATGACCGCTCGGCAGTTTAAGAGAAAAAATAACTGCGAATATAAGGCAGCATCGTAAAATGGTTTCTGTTACGGCCAGCGTTTTTGACGGCCTTATTGTGCCACTCCCCATTGTTACCGGTATTGCGTTTATTTAAGAAATAACGTTTTGGCCGTCAGATTATCAAGGCAGGAATACATCGGTTAAGTCATTGTTTTAAAAAAACTTTTTCATGATATGGATTTTTAATGGATTGTGTTTGATAAATGATATTTTCAGATGTTTTTTTGTGTAATTGATCCAATCAGGAATGAAAACGCCACAGTTATGAAAAAAGTGTATCGCGTCCTTTTTTTAATTGCCATGGTTGGCATGCTCGGCAACAACAGCATATTTGCAGAAAGTGCTCTTGATCAACTCAACGATGCTGCCAGAGATGGGGATGCTGCGACAAGTGAACCAACAGATGAAGGCGCTCGAGAGGGTACTTCATACGGATTCGACAAACCCTCAGATACGCCTGTGGATTTAAGTGACGACCAGGATGTCGTTGATCCTGCTGATCTGAAACAATAAGCTATTATAGGAACGGTATTATTGGATGTGTTGTTCGCACGAAAATCCTTTGACACCATGAAGATGCTCTGCTGATTATCGGCAAACACTGCCCGTTCAAGAAGCGGGAACGGGAATATATGTGATTTGAAATATCAGAAGCACTACTTCTGGGCAGAAGAAGGGAACAGCCTTAATCCGCTTTGCTGAACCTGTCGGTTCCGGTCAAACAGTCCCGTCCAGTTGTACTTTTCGAGAGAAAGCTTCCCTCGATGTTCGATTCCATTTCCTGATACATCAGGTAGCGAGTTCGAGCGTATGATCGCCACAGGCATGAATTGCACAGGCCCTTTATGGCCTGCCTGGGGGGAGCTTTTCGCGTGAGGGGGGAATCCATAAGAAAAAACTATTCAAAGGAGAGCGGATAGTTTTCGGGATGCTCAATCATACCGATGCTGATATCGACATCCAGTTCGGGCCAGTAAAAATGGCCGGGGCATGGTTCTTCAATATTCAGGATTTTTCTGAACCAGGGAAATTCGTCGAACGAAAGGAAGTGCTCCTTTCCGCAACTGAGCAACCAGAATCCGTGAGACGAGATGTTTGTCACCTCAGGCTTTAATGTGTTTTTGCCGGGAGTTTCCGAGCTCATCATGACGATCCCTGATGATTCCTTCTATCTCTGACAGTTCTGCAGGTGTTAAACGATAATTTTTTTCGAGCTGTATTTCAGGTTCGAGCCGGAATTTTGCCTCACCGTTGCCACAGTGGACATGAACAGGCATTCTGTTTTTTTTCTTGAAAAGAAAAAAGCCTATAATCTTTTTCAATGAAAATAGTTAAACAGTCTGATGGGTTCTTTGCGCCGGAAAGCCTCTATCTGACATAAGCAGCAAATACCTCTGCATGCTTACTGAACCTTGTCAAGCAGGGCAAAAGGATATGAATGCCTGACAGGTTAACCGCTTGTCGGCAGAATGGAAGAAAGAAAAAAAAGAAAACCCCGCAAGCCTCTCAGGAAGCTTCTTTGTTCTCTGTGTTCCTGCTGGACTGCAGGGGCAAGGAAGGGAAGTCGGGGATGATGTTGTCGAGCACCCGCACGGCCCCGGCGAAGCGTTTGTCGTAGTAGTTCTGCTGGAGCTTGTCTTCGGTAATGCCCCTGGAGACGGAGGAGTGTACGAAGGTGTCGTTGCCGACGAAGATGCCTACATGGCTGATACGGTTGCCTCCGCGGGTCTGGAAAAATACCAGGTCGCCGGGCTTGAGTTCGCTGCGCTCGACCTTCTGCCCGATGCTGGCCATTTCAATCGAGGTGCGGGGAAGTTTCGTGTTGAACACCCGGTCGTACATGAACCGTACAAATCCGGAGCAGTCGAATCCTTCCGTACTCTGTCCGCCGAAGCGGTACCTGATGCCGAAAAACTGCCTGACGTCGCTGAAAAAGCTCCGCATGGAACAGGCGGCCTTTTCGGTGCCGGACTGGATGAGACTTTGTTCAGAAGATGGAGCTGCAAAACTGTCGGAAGAAGGAGCGAGGAAAATCGAGGAAGAGAGAAAGAAAAAGAGGCAAAATGAACGGAACGGGTGCCGGGATTTTCCGGAAACGGAGCGCGGTAGGCATAACAAATTCCTGTGCTGCATATGCGAAGCGTTTGTTAAGATGAACGGGATTGTCACTTCTGGCTTTTGGCCGGTCGGCACTCAACTTTTCAAGTTAGTTGTTTTTCAGCATGAAATCCAAATGTAATTCCAAAAAATCCCGCACGTTCATGCCGGGTATCTTTTTCCTGAACAGGCGGTCGAAAAACTCATAACAGACGAAATTATAAAGCTTTTATTCATCTTCTCAAGGAATATCGTTACCTTTCGTATAGGCTTTCTGTCTGAAACTCCGTGTAAAAACGTGCAAGGCTAACCACCGAAAACATTCTTTTTTATGACTTCTTCCGACGATCTGTTTCAGTCGCTTTCAAGCGAAGAGCTCGACGAGCTTGAGGATTTTCTTCTTCTCGACACCCACGACGACAAATCCATGACGCTCGATATGCTCGACGGGTTCCTCGCCGCTCTGGCGGTTGGGCCCTCGCTCATCACACCATCAGAGTGGCTGCCGATGGTTCTGGATGTCGAGGGTGAGGCGCCCCCCTCGTTTTCATCTCCCGAGCAGGGTGCCCGTATGACAGGCCTGATCGTACGTTACATGAATTCGGTTGTTTCGGTTTTCGATGCCGATCCCGAGAGTTACTCCCCGCTTTTCGACCAGTGCGTGTTCGGCGATCCCGAAGAGGAGGAGCTTGCCGTAAAGGCCTGGGCGCTGGGATTCATTCTCGGCATGGAGCTGCGGTGGGACGACTGGCTGCCGGTTTTCGACGCCCTCAATGCAGAGGGCGATGCCGAAGCGCATCTGCTTACCCCGATTTTTCTGCTGTCGGGAACCGACGAAAATATGCCCGAATTGAATGATGAAGAGCGCGAGGAGTGGCGTGAGCTGATTCCTGAAAGTGTTTCGAGGCTCTACCGTTACTGGCTGCCTTCCCGCTCCCAACAGTAATATCAATCAATGCATTCGGATTTCATGATCATATGAAAAAAGGGTTCATTTTTCTTTTTCTGCTCGTGCTGCCTTTCGGATCGGCTATTGCACGAGGACCTGATATGATGTTCGCCGATCTTGCGGACTATGACGCTTCGATCATTCTCGACATCCGTTACGCGACAGCAAACAATTTCACCGGCAAAGCGATCTATCCCGCATCGAGGTGTCTCCTGCGCCGCGATGTCGCCATGCGGCTTCTGAGGGTAGAGGAAAAGCTTCGCCGGAAGGGGTACCGGCTGATTGTTTTCGACTGTTACCGCCCGTTGTCGGTGCAGAAAAAATTCTGGGCCATTCTCCCCGACGAACGCTATGTGGCCGATCCGAAAAAAGGGTCGCGCCACAATCGCGGAGCCGCCGTCGATGTAAGCCTCGCCGACAGCACCGGGCGGCCTCTTGAGATGCCTACGGGTTACGACGATTTTTCCGAGAAGGCGGCCAGGGGCTGGACCGGTTCCTCGGCTGCCGCCCGGCGCAACAGCGAACTGCTTGAATCTTCCATGAAGGAGGAGGGGTTCGAGCCGTTTCCCTCCGAGTGGTGGCATTTCGACGCATCCGGCTGGGAACTTTACCCGGTTTCCGATTTTCCTCTTGAAAAAACCGGCGGTTGCGAAGATTGAACACGACGGGACAGCTGGGCGTGGTCATTACCGGGGGAAGTGCGGGGCTCGGTCTTGCGCTTGCAGCGGGATTTCTTGAGGCCGGCGACCGGGTGGCGATCTGCGGCAGGGATGCGGTGCGTCTGGCAGGCGCCCTTGACGATCTCGTACTCCGGGTGCCTTCGGGTGAGGTGCACGGGATGGTGTGCGACGTTTCCCGTCCCTCGGAGCTGACCGGTTTTCTGTCGTTCGTGCGCGAACGCCTCGGGAGGGTGGACCGCTGGATCAACAATGCAGGAAGCGCCGGTACCCTGCAGCGTCCGCTCTGGGATCTCGACAGCAGGGAAATGCTCGAGGTCTGCTCTACCAATCTTGCGGGCAGCATGATGGCCTCCGGCGAAGTGGTGGGGCTCATGCTCCGGCAGCCCCCTTCGCTCCGGCCGCTCTATCACCTGTTCAATATGGGGTTTTCGCCTGCAGGAGCACGTTTTTCACGCTCTTCGCTGCCGCACAGGGTCTCGAAAACCGCCGTGGCATCTCTCACGGCCTTTCTTTCGGAGGAACTTCTCCGAAACGGCGTCGGCTCTATCGGCGTGCATGAACTGAGTCCCGGCCTGGTCAGAACCGAGCTTCTTTTTCGGGGAGTTTCACCCGAAACCCGACGATTTCTGGAGCATGTCGCCGAAGATCCGGAACGGGTGGCAAAAGCCCTGGTCCCGAAAATCCGCCGGATCTCCAGCCGAAGCCGCCCTGTACGACACGCTTCGTTTCCGGAAATTCTTTTCAGGTCGCTCAAAGCCGTATTGGTTTCCCGAATGGCCCGTCCGGCAACGTCTTAGCATCCGCTGGCTGACGGCTGTTCACTGCGGAATGACCTGTTTGTACTGTGCGTATCTGGAGAGAATGTTCCGCGCGTAATTGACCGGCATGATGCCGTTGCAGAAACCATATTCGGCTACTTCGTCGCGGTAGTAGAAGGGGTCCGATTTCAGCTCCAGATACCTTTCCACGCTGCCTTCCCAAACATCGGGATCCCTTCCGTATTTCCTTGCCAGTTTCTGTGCGTCGCGAACATGGCCGGGACCGGCATTGTAGGAAGCGAGAATGAAGCGTATGCGGTTTTCCGGGTCCGCAATATCGTTCCACTCCCTGTGCAGCCAGGCAAGGTAAAGCGTTCCCGCCCTGATGTTGGTTTCCGGGTCGAAGAGATCGCTCATGCCGAACATGCGCGCCGTTGCCGGCATCAGCTGCATGAGGCCCATGGCTCCAGCCCAGGAGACGGCCTGAGGATCGAAATGCGACTCCTCGTAGAGCAGCGAAGCCAGCAGCCTCCAGTCCCACTTGATGCTTTGAGCATATTTTTTGACCAGAGGGTCGTAGTCGGAAATTTCGCCGGCTTTTCCGGAATAGAAGGCGTGCATCGCCCTTTTTTTGAAGGTGTACTGCTGCCGGTAGTATTTGTCCTGCAGCACCTTTACGTATGTTTGCGTGCTTTCACGGGCGAGCCACCGGTTCAGCGCTCTCAGCAGCCCGGCGGATTGCTTCGGGACGGCCCATGCCAGCGGAAGGTTTCGGCTCAACCCGGTTTCGAAATCGAGATCGGGGTAGAGCGACCTGTGCGCATCGGCAATGTTCCGGTCGGTCACCGTATAGGCGATCTTCCGGTTGGCGACATCCGTGATGATCTCGCTGGTGCTTTTCGAGCCCGGTACGGTGAGAATATCGAGATCGATTCCCTCGGAACGCTGGAGATTCTGCAGCCGGGTGTAGTAGGCCGAGCCTGAGCGGACATGGATGGTTTTTCCGTGGAGTTCCCTGATTTTTCTGATCGGCTCCTTTCCCGCCTCTTTTCTCTGCACCAGCACCTGGCTGGTGAAGCTGATGGGTTCGGTAAAGTTCACTTCGAGCTTTCTCGGGCCGGTAATGGTAAGGTTGTGGGCTACGATATCGCCATTGCCGGACCTCAGGCTCAAAAGCAGCCTGTCGAGGTCGCGAACCATGACCACCTCCATTTCCACGCCGAGATCGTCGCAGAACTTCCGGGCAAGTTCGTAACTGTAGCCCATCGGGGCGCCTTTGTAGATGAAATAGTTGACCGGATCGCAGGTCATGATGACCCGGAGTTTCCCTGATTTTTTTACGGCATCGAGATCCTGCGGCGGTTTCAGGAAGTGGCAGAATGCAAGAATCAGCAGGACGGCTGCCGATGCAATGCCGGCAAAGATGGTCCGGTTCAGGTGGAAAGATGCCTTTGCCTTTTTCATACTGGATCAGGAAAGGTTTCAAAATAGCAGGCCGGGCTTGCTTCGGAGGGTTACCGCAACGCTTTCAGGCACAGTTCTTCCCAGAGCCGGCTGTAGGCTTTTGCGGCGACGGAGGAGGGGAGCACGGCATTGAGAGGCGCCCGGTAGAGCCCCATTTTTTCGACTTCGGAGTTGTACGGGATGATCTCCCGGAAAAAGTCGGGCTGGCTGGAGCCGGCTTCGATAATGTCCCGGTGCATCGATTTGCGTTTTTCGGCCATGGTAAAGAACGCCCTGATTTTCGAAGCGTCGAGGCCGCTGCTTTCGAAAAACCCCTTGAGCTGCTCATAGGTTCGCATGGAAAGGGTGGTGGGTATGACCGGCACGAGAATCAGATCGGCGGCGGCAAAGATGCTTTCGGAAAAGAGGGTGAGGTTCGGAGGACAATCGAAGAATATGTAGCGGTATTCATCGCTGAGTTCCTCGAGATTTTTCCTGAGTTTTTTCTGCGGGTTTTTCTCCTCGAGGAGCTCAAGGTCGAGATTGCGGTATGAAAAATCCGACGGCAGCAGATCGAGGTTTTCGTAGTCGGTCGCCTTGATGTTCCGGTATATTTTTTTGCTGCCCTGAAGAAACTTGCTGCTGTTGTATTTTTCACGCGCGGCTATCCGGAAGTAGTAGGAGCTTGCGCCCTGGGGGTCCAGATCGCAGACAAGGGTCTGTTGCGAGTTCCTCGATGCCAGATAGGAGAGATTTACGGCGGCGGCGGTTTTTCCGACCCCTCCCTTTATGCTGTAGAGCGCAATGGTTTTCATTCTGGTTTATCAGCTGTTGAGAAGTTCCCTGAAAAGTGTCCCGGTTTCGTCGTTGTCGAAAAGCCGGAAGGTGTGGTGAAAAGCTTTCCGGGCCTTCTCCTGCCGGAGATGCAGCAGGCTGACAAGTCCCCCAAGCGCTGCGGCGAGTTCCGGGTTCGGGGGCTTTCCCTTCATGCCCTCCAGGCAGGTGAGCAGATAACGCTGCTGTACGGCCAGATCGACGAACATGCCGAGATTTTCCTGAAGTTCCTTCAGGTGTCTGACGACCGGTCCGATGGTTTTATCGGGAAAAAGCGATGAAAACAGTTCGAGGAGGTATCGCAGCCTCTTGCAGTCGATTCTCAGCATGTGGAGCTCGTCGTCGGAGGCCTCCGACGGGATCGCCCGTCCATGGCGCACTACCTTTTTCCATGCCTTTTCGATATGTTTTTTCGCAACGGAGAGCGTCGGTTCAAGCCCGGCGGCAGGGGGAGTGCCTCCATAAGGGTTGTCGAGCACCTCTTCGAGCAGCCTCTCCCATCCGGCGATCATTCCGGAGTATGTTTTTGAACGGAGATATGCGCTGAAACGCCTCCGCTCGGAGGTTCGGGCCGCACGAAGGTCCCGGAAGAAAGGGTCGATATGCCCGGCAAGCGACAGGGGAAGCATTGCCCGGTATTCGGACTCCATGAGCAGATAGACGTCGCTGTCCCTGAATGCGTTGCACCGGTTGCCTGCTTCACGGAATGCCCTGCTGCAGGTTTCGGTTGTTTCCGGATCGAAAATACCGCCGATCCGGCTGATGACCGAACGGGTTCTTCTGACGGCTACCCGGTAGTCGTGCAGAAACTCGGTATCGACATCCATTCCTATCCACCCTTCGTTGCGTTTCATGACGCCCAGGGCGGCAAGCAGCAGAGCGGCGACGGATTTCCGCACAGGGTCGCCGGGCCGGAGTGCGAGGGTGATTTTCGCGCTGTAGTCGTTTATCCTCCGGCCTGCCTTTTCCATCAACATGGTGAAGATATCCCTGAATTCCGAGACGCATTCGCCGCCCAGAAGATCCTCGAAACGCCGGGCGAGGTCCCGGGTCTCATCCTGGAACCCTTTAAGGGGCTTCAGGGCGAGTGTTCGGATAACGGGCTCCTTTTCGCCTTCCCGTACCAGGGCGAAGCTTTCCCACAGCAGAAAGCCGGTCGTTTTTTCTTCGCTGTCGAGTATTCTCGCGCGGAACACCTCCGTATCGACAGTGCAGCGCCTGAGCAGCGCACGAAGACCGGCGGTCGCCTCCAGCTCCGTTCTGAGGGCTCCGGGAGTAAGGGTTGCAGGGAGAAAATGTCCGGGAGTGGAAAGAAACGGTATCGACAGGCGCTCGATACCGCTTTGCAGATCGAGCAGCACGAGCCTCCTGCCGGTTATGGCCACGGCAAGCCCCTGATTGAAAAACTGCCATTCGAAGGTGTCGTAAAAAATCCGCCGCTCCTTTCGCCGCTGTTCGGGCCGGAACCGTACCGGAAATGCCGAAGAGTTCAGAAAAGATTCGATGTCGAAACCTTCCCCCGGCTTGAAGTATATGGTTTTCAGCGCGACATCCATCTGCAGGGCATTTTCTCGAGGATAGTTCTTTCTCTGTTGGTAAAGGTAAATATAACAGGAAGTTTGCGATATACCGCCAACTCCGGCAGACGATATCCCGGATGCGCATCCATCGTGCCGGCAAATTTCTTGCAGCTCCATTTTTAAATGGAGCCGGTTTTTTCTAACTTGGAATTCGTGAAAAATCTTGATACCCGACATCATTATCTGCAATCCAGCCTTTTCCTGTTGCAATCATGAACCGTCTTTTCCGTTTTTTTCTGGCATCCGTTTTTTTTCTCGGCGCCTGTTCGGGTTCTTCGACACCCGAGAAATCATCCTCCAGACCGGAAGCGGGCAACCTGAGGGTTGGCCTTGTTTTCGATGTCGGCGGTCTCGGTGACCGCTCCTTCAACGATTCGGCTTATCACGGCCTTGAGCTTGCAAAAGAGAAGCACGGCATCAGCTTTATCCATTCAGAACCCTCAGGCGAAGGAGCCGACAGGGAAGCGGCTCTCAGGCAGATGGCGGCCGATCCCGATGTCGATCTGGTCATCGGCGTAGGACTCCTTTTCAGTGATGACATTACCGCTATCGCCAGGGATTTTCCCGACAAGAAATTTGTCTGTATCGACTATATCCCGAAAAAGGGGACGCCGCTTCCCGAAAATCTTTCAGGTGTTGTTTTTGAAGAAAAAAGAGGTTCGTTTCTTGCCGGGGCGGTTGCGGGTCTGGTTACCAAAACCAATACCGTGGGCTTTATCGGAGGCATGGAATCCGGCATCATCAGAAAGTTCGAGACCGGCTTTACCGAAGGGGTGAAGTATGTCAATCCCGAGGCGACGGTCATTCCCGCCTATATCGGCATGACCGGAAGCGCTTTCGCCAATCCGGCCAAGGGCAAGGAGCTCGCTCTCGGTCAGTACGCCCGTGGCGCCGATATCATCTATGAGGCTGCCGGCGCAAGCGGCATGGGGGTGATCGAGGCTGCCCGCACCGCAAAAAAACTGGTTATCTGCACCGATCGCGACCAGGAGCCTGACGCTCCGGGGTTTGTTCTGACCAGTATGGTCAAGACCATCGACCGGGCCGTCCTCAAATGCGTTGAAGATGTGCTCGCCGGCACCTTCAGAGGCGGAGCCGTGAGGGTTTTCGGAATCGGCGACCGTTATACCGATTATGTTTACAACGACCGCAACTCGGCGCTTTTCGGCGCAGGGGTTCACGATCGTGTCGAGGATATCCGCCGGAAAATTCTTTCCGGCGTCATAGCAGTAGAGGAGCAGGCTCCGACAGAATAAGTGTTCTCTCGGCAGGCCTGTGCCGTTCTTTCAATGATTGAAGTACAGTATTGGTGAAGAAAAAAATTCTGGTGACTGGCGGTACGGGTTTTATCGGATCGCGTCTTGTCCACAAACTGGCCTCGACGGCCGACGACATTCATGTTCTTGTCCGCAAAAGCTCCGATCTGACCTCCCTGGAGGGAGTGCTCGACAGGATAACCCTTGTCTATGGAGATGTTACCAACCGGAACTCTCTGGACAGTGCGCTCAAGGACACCTGGCAGGTCTATCATTCCGCCGGGCTCACCTACATGGGCGACAAGCGCAATCCGCTGCTGCAGGCCGTCAATGTGGAGGGTACCAGGAATATCCTCGATGCATCGATGGGAGCGGGTGTGCAGAGGGTTGTGCATGTCAGTTCGATTACGGCAGTAGGCATGTGCAGCGGGAAAAAGCCTCTCGATGAAAATTCGAGGTGGAACTTCGACAGCCTCAATCTTGAATATGCCCGGACAAAACAGAAGGCGGAGCAGCTTGTGGCCGAAGCGGTGAAAAAAGGCCTGGACTGCGTCATCGTCAATCCCGCCTTTGTCTTCGGTGCCGGAGACATCAATTTCAATGCAGGACGGCTGATCAAGGATGTGTACAACCGTAAGATACCGTTTTTTCCGGTTGGCGGCGTCTGCGTGATCGATGTGGAAATCGTAGCGGAAACGATTGTTGCGGCGATGGAGAAGGGAAGAACCGGGGAGCGGTATATCATCGGCGGCGACAATGTGTCCTACAGGGAGCTTGTCGCGACGATTTCAGCCGTTACCGGAGCACCGAAAGTGTATCTTCCCCTGCCGTTCTGGATGGCCAGAATACTGAAATCGCTTCTGGATATGCACAAAGGCCGCAACGGCATATCCAAGCTTTTCAACCTCTCCATGTTCAGGGTGGCTTCGGAAAACCTCTATTACGATTCGTCGAAGGCCGTTCGCGAACTCGGCATGAGGCGCGAGCCTCATGCAAACAGCATCAGAAGCGCATTCGAGTGGTATCGCGACAGGGATATGCTGCATTAGACAACTCCGCTCCCGTCCGGCCCTGTTCGGCAGACAGCATCACGTTCCTCTGCCTGAAGGCGCATCCCGAGCCGCTGGTGCACTGCGGGCGGATCGCCGTAAAAATCAGGGTTTCAGGGCGAAAAGCATCATTCTCGGAGAGTGTTCCTCATCGAAGTCGCTGCCGCTGTAGTCGCCGGCAATCGATTCCAGACTGAACCCGGCCTCGGCAAGCATCGCCGATATGGTTTCCCTGCTGAAAAGACGAACGGATTCGGTGAACAGCAGCGGCTCCCCCGTGTCCGGAGTGATTGCTATCGTTTTGGTTATCCGGTTTCCCTCCAGGGTGCGTCTCTCGACGACCGTCAGATTTTCGATGGTGCGCCGGGAAACCGGAACGAGATTCCGCTTCAGATGCTGAGGATTGATGAGATCGAGCACATACCATCCGCCGCTGTTGAGTGCCCGGAAAGCATTTGCAAGCACCCTGCGGTCGTCCTCTTCCGATTCGAAATATCCGAAACTGGTAAAGAGCTGCACAACCAGGTCGAAACGATCCTTTTCGGGAAACATACGCATGTCGCAGCAGCTCAGTACAAGTTCGATGCTGCAGGCAAGGGCCTCCCTGCGTGCGGTATCGAGCAGAAAGGGAGAGAGATCGTTGCCGGTCACGCAGTAGCCGAGCCGGGCGAGTTCAAGCGCATGGCGGCCTGCGCCGCAGGCGATATCCAGCACGCTGACCGAAGATGGCTGCCGGTTTGCGGGCTGTGTGCGATTGATGATGGTTCGGATGCAGCGGGCTGCCTCCCCTGTATCGCGATGACTGTAGACCCTGAGGTAGAGCGGATGATTGAACCATTCCGCAAACCAGGACGGGCGGGCATCGTGACCGGAAGAGTTACCGCTTTCTGGCATGAATGAGGGAGATCGTATGATGAAAAGAGGATGCGCGGGGTAACGCCCGGATGCCCCGCGCAAGAGGAAAACAGCTTATTTTACCGCATCGCTGACGGCTTTTGCAAGAATAGCCTGTTCATTTTCGCCGTTGGGAATGCGGACGTTTTTTTCAACGAATTTCCATGCCTTGCTTTTTCCCGACGGGACGGAAAGCACGAGTTTGGCTACCTTGAAGTCGCTGCCGCCGGTTTTCTTTCCTTTATCGCCGAACGTTTGTTTCTTTGCCATGACTGATACGCTGGTTCTTGTGGTTGTTTCGTAACGTAATTATACTTTCGCTTAAAAGAACTTGAAGGTAATAAAAAAATTACCTCTATACAAGCTCCAAACCGCCCCCGCCCATTTGCGCTACAGCTGGTTTTCGATGAATTTTCCCCTGTGGCAGATGCCGGCGGCCTTCCCTTTGAGACGGCGTCCGATAAAGGGGGTATTCAGGGATCTGGAGTGCAGATTTTCCTTTGTAACCGTCCACTCCAGATCGGGATCGATAACGGTAAAGTTCGCGATTTCTCCCTCGCGGAACCGGATTGGATCGAGATGCATGATCTTTCTCGGGTTGACGGAGAGCATCTCGACGGCTCTTGCAAGCGTGATCACGCCTTTCCATACAAGCTCCGTCATGGTCAGACCTACGGAGGTCTCCAGTCCGGTTATGCCGAATGCGGCCTGATCGGGAGGGCACTCTTTTTCGTGGGCGGCATGGGGCGCATGATCGGTAGCGATGGCGTCGATGGTTCCGTCGGCGATGGCGTCAAGCAGGGCCTGGCGGTTTTTCGCGGAACAGAGCGGCGGCTTCATGATGAAGTTACCCTTGGCCTCCGCCCTGAAGAGGTCTTCATCGGTCAGCGTGAAGTGGTGGGGGGTTACTTCGCAGGTAACCTGCAGCCCTTCCGCCTTTGCCTGCCGGACAAGGTCGAGGGCGGCTCTGGTGCTGATGTGCGCGACATGGTATCGGGAAGGGTTGAGCGGATCATGCAGTTTGTGTTCCTGCAGATAGCGCATGAGCTCAAGGTCACGGGCAAGCGTTATGGCTTCGGCGGCGTCGGGAATGCCTTTAAGGCCAAGCATGGTGGAAAAGCGACCTTCGTTCATGATGCCGCCCTGCGTCAGCGTCCTGTCTTCGCAGTGCTGGATGACCAGCAGGTCGAAATTCGAGGCATATTCAAAGGCAAGGCGCATGATCTGTGTGTTCTGGATGGCGGTGCCGTCGTCCGAAACGGCCCTCACTCCGTATGAGCGGAATTTGCCGAAAGGGGCGAGGGTTTCGCCCCGGCTTTCGAGGGTCATCGCGCCGAGAACTTCAAGGTCTATCGGCAGCTCGGCGGCATGATGGCGGATATAGGCCACTCCGAGAGGGCTGTCGATGACCGGGCGGGTGTTGGGCATGAGCGCCACGCCGGTAAAACCTCCGGCTACAGCTGCCGCAGAGCCTGTTGCAAGCGTTTCCTTGTACTCCTGACCAGGGTCACGGAAGTGGCAGTGCATGTCGAAGAGGCCGGGCACAAGCACTTTTCCTCCAAGGTCGACGACCCGGTCGTCGGCGTTTTGCGCAATGGTTTCGTTACCGAAGGCAAGGGTTTCGATGACGCCGGAACCGGAAACCTTCAGCGATGCGGCTGTATCGAGATTATCTGCAGGACTCAGGAGACGGGCTCCTTGAAAAATAATGCTCATGGTAAAAGAATGATTGATGAAAAATTGGCGGAGCCGTTATGTGCGATTCATTTTTCCGGAAAATCCTGAAGAACCGAAACCCGGAGTGCGGCAAGTTCATAGGACTCGTTTTCGAGACTGCTTCGCTTGCAAAGCTTCGCTTCGAGCACATCGCCCGCTACAACCCGCCCGACTCCGGCCGGGGTTCCCGTAAAGATCAGGTCACCCCTGCGCAGTCCGTAAACGGACGAAAGATAGTGTACGAGAAACGGAGGTGAAAAAACAGTTTCATCGAACGAGCCGTGCTGAACCCTTTTGCCGTTGCAGTCCAGGAACAGTTCAAGGTCGCGCCAGCTTCCGGCTTCGCTGCGCTGAACGAAATCGGATACAAGGGCGCTTTTTCTGAACCCCTTGCTTTTCAGCCAGGGATTGCCCTGTTTTTTCGCTTCGAGCTGAACATCCCGGAGGGTCATGTCGAGACCTACGCCGTAACCCTTGACGGCTTTCATCGCCTCCTCTTCGGTGCATTCGTCGCAGTCCGCGCCCATGAGCAGCACGATCTCCGCTTCATAGTGCAGGTTTTCCGAAAGAGGACGGCCCTCGAACACGGGAATCATGGTTATCCCTCCGGTTTCAAGTGCGGATGGAGGTTTGAGAAAAACAACCGGTTCCCGCTCTTCCGGGGAGTTTCCCTCGCGCGGTTCTTCCCAGAGCTGCATTTCGCGTGCATGATCGCGATAGTTTTTTGCGATGCAGTAGATTGTTCCGGGAGCGATGGATGAAACATCGATAAGGGGCGTCATATCGGAGAAAGGCTTGTTTGTTCAAAAGGGTTTATTGCAGTAATGTAAAATCATTCGGGGTGAACTACAACTTGCCGGCCTGAGGAAAGACTGGTGCCGAAAGACGGACAAGTTTTTTATCTTGCTGATCAGGGAGAAATTTACGGTCATCAACGGCGGATTTGCGAGTCATGAGCACCCCTTCGGAATCGAAACCGGCGGTAAGGAAAAAGCTTCTTGCCCTCAGGAGAAGTCTGCGCCAGGAGGAGTGGCTCGAAAAAAGTGCGGCGATTGCGGCGAGGATCTCCGGGATACCGGAAGTTGCCGGGGCGCAACATGTCCTTGCGTATCTTTCCATTGCCGAAACCCGCGAAGTCTTCACCGGAGAGATCATCAGCCGCCTGTGCGGCTCCGGCCGGAAAGTTTCCGTGCCGGTTATCCGTGATGACAGGCTTGCTGCCTGCACCTATCTGCCCGGAGAAAAGCTCGGGAAAGGCATGTTCGGTCAGCCGGAGCCCGCGCTGTTCCGTCCCGTCGATCCTTCCGGGATCGATGCCGTGATCATCCCCCTCGTCGGGGCTGATGAAGAGGGGAACCGGATGGGTTACGGCAGGGGGTATTTCGACCGTTTTCTTTCGGAACTCGCGGCGGACGGGCATTTTCCCTGTCGTGTCGGACTGGCGTTCCGCCTCCAGATCGTGCCGCTGCTTCCCCGTGATGTGTGGGATGAACGGCTTGATTACACGGTGCATGAGGGCGGCGTCATGCGATTCACCTAATTTTTTTTGTACCAGTATGGAACCACAGCATATCGATACCGAGTCGGCCGAGATTCTTCCGGATCTCCGTGATCCGGCATATTACATCAACAGGGAGCTGAGCTGGCTCGAATTCAACCAGAGAGTGCTTGAAGAGGCGTTGGCCCCGGACGGGCATCCGCTGCTCGAACGCGCCAAGTTCATCTCGATATTCAGCTCCAATCTCGACGAGTATTTCATGATTCGCGTTGCCGGTATCGAAGATCAGCTCGACGCCGGCATTCAGGAGCGCACCATCGACGGTCTGACGCCGGGCGAACAGCTTGAACGAATCCGATCGAGGATTCTGCTGCAGCTTCGCCAGAGGAACGACTGCTTCTATAACGATATTCTGCCGGCGCTGAAAGAAAAGAGCGTGGAGTTTGTCCGGTTTACCGATATGAGCCCCGAACACCAGGAGCTGCTCCGTCTTTATTTCCGTCAGGAGATATTTCCCGTGCTTACGCCTCTGGCGTTCGATACCGGCCATCCCTTTCCCTTTCTGTCGAATCTTTCGCTCAATCTCGCCATCGAGCTTGAGGACAGGGAGACCCGTACGCATAAATTCGCCAGGGTCAAGGTGCCGAGCATCCTGCCGCGCATGCTCAATCTGGGGAGTATCGAAAATATCGTTTTCGATGACGGGATTACCCGTTTCATCTGGCTCGAGGATCTTATCGCCAACAATCTCGGTCAGCTTTTTCCTGAAATGCAGATCATCAAGTCGCATCTGTTCAGGGTGATACGCAATGCCGATATCGAGATAGAAGAGGATGAGGCCGGCGATCTGCTGGAAACCATAGAGCAGGGGATCCGTTCCCGCCGCTACGGAAAGGTCGTGCGTCTTGACATCGGTCCTGAAATGCCGGACTCGGTCAGAAAGCTGCTCATGAACAATCTCGACGTAACGGAGCGCAACGTCTATGAGATCGGAGGGGTTCTGGGCCTCGGGTGCCTGATCGACCTGCTCAAGGTAGACCGTCCGGAGCTGAAGGATGAGCCGTTCGTGCCGGTAAACCGGATCGAGGAACAGTTTCAGGGCGATATATTCAGAGCGGCGAAAGCGCAGGATATTCTCCTGTACCACCCCTACGACTCGTTCAAGCCGGTCGTGGATTTCATCCGGCAGGCGGCCAGCGATCCCGATGTGCTCTCGATCAAGCAGACGCTCTACCGTGTAGGCAGCAATTCGCCTATTGTCAAGGCGCTGATGTCCGCCGTCGAACATGGCAAGCAGGTGGCGGTGCTGGTGGAACTGAAGGCCCGGTTCGATGAGGAGAACAATATCGTATGGGCAAGGGCGCTTGAAGAGGTCGGCGCTCATGTGATCTACGGCCTTCCCGGCCTGAAAACCCATGCCAAGCTTACCCTGATTGTCCGGCGGGAACATCACAAGCTGAAACGCTACCTTCATCTGGGTACGGGCAACTACAATCCGGCAACCGGTAAAATCTATACCGACTACAGCCTCTTTACCGTCAACGAGCGACTTGCAAGCGAGGTGGCCGAACTGTTCAACGCGCTGACCGGATATTCGAAGTACACCGGATACAAAAAGCTGCTGGTATCGCCGATCAACACCAGGAAGCGGATCATCGGCATGATCGAAAGGGAGGCGGAACAGCACCGGAGCAAGGGTGGCGGGCGCATCATCATGAAAATGAACGCCCTTGTGGACGACAAGACCATCAGGGCGCTTTACCGGGCGTCCAGGGACGGCGTGCAGATCGACCTCCTTGTGCGAGGCATCTGCTGCCTGAAACCCGGCATTCCCGACATCAGCGAGAACATCCGGGTTGTCAGCATTATCGGAAGGTTTCTCGAACACAGCCGGGCTTACTATTTTTCCAATGGCGGCTCAGGCGAGCTCTATCTCGGAAGCGCCGATATCATGCCGAGAAATCTCGATCACCGGGTTGAAACGCTCTTTCCCGTGCCCGACAGAAAGATCGTCCAGCTGGTCAAATCCGATCTCGAACTGATGCTTCTCGACAATGTCAAGTCATGGGAGATGCTCCCGGAGGGCTCCTACAGGAAAGTGAGCGACGGAAAAACGGAGATCAACAGCCAGAGTGTTTTTTTGAATCAGTCGGCCAGAAAGAAAATTTCCAATAAATTTAAAGCAGAAGAGTTATGAAGATTGCCGTAGGAAGCGATCATGCCGGTTTCGAGCTGAAAAACTATGTCGTCGAGTGGCTCCGGGAAAACGGCCATGATGCCGTCGATATGGGTCCGTTCAGTGAGGAATCGGTCGATTATCCCGATTACGCAAGAAAAGTCGCCCTGAGCGTTGTGGCCGGAACCGTCCAGCAGGGGGTTCTTTTATGCGGAACAGGTATCGGCGTTTCGATTTCCGCCAACAAGGTGAAGGGCATACGAGCCGCCCTGGCCTGCAGCCCGGAATTCGCCACGCTTGCACGTCAGCATAATAATGCGAATATTATCTGTTTCTCCGCAAGGTTTACCGACAGGGAAACCATAGCCAGAAGTCTTGAAAACTGGTTTGCTGCGGATTTTGAAGGCGGAAGGCATGAACGGCGGGTCAATAAAATCGAACCATGCTGCTGAACGAGTGTATAGAAGACTGTCTTGACAGAACATATCCCTCTTTTGCCGACGATTCGCCGGCAGGGGAGGTTCTTGCCCTCATGCAGGAGAAAGGCCTTCAGTGCGCTCCTATCCTGCATGAGGGCAGGGTTGTGGCCGTCGTCAGGCCGGAGGATCTGGCGGGGTCGAAAAAAAAGGAGGGCCTGCGCCTCGGCGATCTCTCCTCAACACCCGTCAAAAGCGTCGCATACAACGAACATCTCTTCAACCTTTTCGAGCGGTTCCGCGCCTCGTCCGATTCGATCATTCCCGTATCGGATGAAGATGGGCGATATGCCGGCGTTGTTGAAAAGAGCAGGGTTCTCGAAAAAATCGCCATGGTATTCCATCTCGGTCAGGATGCCACGACCCTTGAGCTCGATCTTCCATCGCACGGGCTGAAGCTTTCGGAGATCATTGCCACCATTGAGAAAAACGACGCGACGCTCCTGAGTTTCGGTTCCTACTATGCCGATCCTGAAAAAGAGAGCGTTGTGCTCGCTTTCAGGGTTCAGACCCACGACCAGTTCCGCCTGGTCAAGAATATGGAGAAATACGGCTATGCGATCCGCTACGCCTCGCCCCTCTCCGCATCCGAATATGACGAACTGAGGGAAAAGGCGCTTGAATTCATCCGGTACATGGATATGTAGCCGTTGCTATCCGTAATGCCGGAGGGCGGCAAGCACGATGCCGAGAATGCGGAAATCCATATCGGGTGTTATGGCTATCGGCCGGTAGGCGGGGTTTTCCGGAATCAGCGAAACCGCTCCACCCCCGCTGATGGAGAGGGTCTTGACGGTAACCTCCCCGTTGATGCTCGCGATGACCACCTGGCCGTGTTTGGCTTTTTCGCGCGCTTCGACAAGCAGGGTGTCTCCATGCATGATCCCGATATCGATCATGCTGTCGCCGTTGACCTTGAGCGCATAAATGTTTTTTTTACCCCGAACCCATGAGGCGGGCATATCGAGGTACTCTTCGATCTCTCCGGCGGCCATATCAGGCGTCCCGGCCGGCACCGCGCCGATATAGAGAGGAACTCTTGCGATGGCCTCGCCGGGCTCACGATGCGTTTCGGCTTCCAGTACCCGACGCATCTGCCGTTCAAGCACATTGATCCGGACACTGAAATCGACAGCCGGCAGGGCGCTTTCTGGGTCGCCTTTGAGCATCATGCCCTTTCCGGAGAGCACCCATTCCGGATTGACGGGAAATTCCCTGCACAGCGACATCAGTACGGACGCCGTTGTGCCTCCCTTGTCGTTTTCGATTTCCGAAACCCTGTTTCCTGAAATACCTGCTCTCGCTCCGAACTCATCCTGGCGAAGCCCGAAATGATCACGAAGGAGCCTGACTCTCCGGCCAAGCGAAAGAACCGTTTCCATAGCTGTTCATGTTTTCTTTTTACCGGGAGTCCGTTATCGGATAATCGGTAATTTCAGGGGAAAAGTTCACTATTATCCGAATTTATGAAAAAATTCCGACAATCTCCAACACTTCGCGGGATCCGCACTGCGTGGCCGGGACAAATCCGTTTCCGGCGACCTCCGGTTTTTCCTTTCGTTGCGATATTTGTACCTTGAAACTTCACTCCAGAGAACAAAAACCACCGGTCGGGCTTCATGCATCCCGACGTCGAGGGAAGAGCATGAACGCTGTCAATCACTTGTTTATGAATACAGACTATTCTTCCGGATTTGCACGGCGTATCCGGGAGCGGGCATCGGAGATTTTTCCGGAAACGGTTTCACTGCGCCGTGAGATACACCTTCATCCGGAGCTCTCCTATGAAGAGGTGAAAACCACTGCGCTGATCGATGGGTATCTGCGCTCGCTGGGCATCGAACCGGAGCCTCCTTTTCTTGAAACCGGCGTCGTAGCCCTTCTCAGGGGGGAAGGGAAGCGGGGCAGCGGCAATCTGGTCGCTCTCCGGGCGGATATCGATGCGCTTCCGGTAACCGAGGAGAACAGCCACGCATTCTGCTCGCTCGAGCCCGGAAAAATGCATGCCTGCGGCCACGACATGCATACGGCAATGCTGCTCGGTGCGGCCAGGATTCTTTCCGGCATGAAAGATGAACTTCACGGGGATGTCCTGCTGATTTTTCAGCCCGCCGAAGAAAAAACGCCCGGAGGGGCAAAACCCCTGATCGAAGCCGGCCTTTTCCGGCGCTTCAACCCTGCGGTCATTATTGGCCAGCACTGCTTTCCGAACGTTCCAGCCGGAAAGGTGGCGCTTTGCAAGGGCAGCTTCATGGCGGCCACCGATGAGCTTTATTTCACGATATCAGGGCAGGGAGGCCACGCTTCCGCGCCCCACAAGGCTGCGGACCCCGTGCTCGCTGCCGCCCATATCATTACGGCGGTTCAGCATCTCGTCAGCCGGGTGGCTCCCCCGCATGAACCGGCGGTTGTTTCGATAGCCTCCATTCACGGCGGCAATGCCCCAAACGTCATTCCGGGAAAAGTGAGCATGTCCGGCACCATGAGAACCATGAACGAGGAACTGCGCACGCTCCTGAAGGACAGGCTCCGCCAGACGGTCATGCATGTCGCCGAAGCTTTCGGCGTTCAGGCCGAACTGGAAATCAGGAACGGTTACCCGGCTCTTGTCAACGATCCTCAAGTCACCCTGCAGGCCGTGGCGGCATGCACCGAGTACCTCGGAAGCGGGAACGTGCTCCAGAGCGAGCCGCTCATGACGGCAGAGGATTTCGCCTACTACCTCCTCGAACGGCCCGGAACCTTCTGGCAGATAGGGACAGGCACCCCTGAACAGGAAAAGGGCAACACCCTGCATTCACCTACGTTCAACCCTGAAGAACGGGCTCTGGAAACCGGAAGCGGGCTCCTTGCCTATTCGGCCTGGAGGTTTCTCGACCTGCTCTCCGGCAGGTAGGGTGCTTTTCCGGAAGCTGCGTTCCTGAAGCACAAAAAAAAGGCGCTCCCGGAAAAGAGCGCCTTCTGCGTTAAATGCTTCGGAACCTGAATCAGGCTTTGCCGTTGGAACCCAGTACGTTCAGGATCTTGTGGATATAGAGTTTTTTCAGGGAATCCCTTGCAGGTCCGAGATACTTGCGCGGATCGAACTCTTCGGGTTTTTCATCGAGCACCTTCCGCACTGCCGCCGTCATGGCAAGACGTCCGTCGGAATCGATATTGATTTTACAGACCGCCGACTTGGCTGCCAGACGAAGCTGGTCTTCACTGATGCCGATGGCATCCTTCAGTTTGCCGCCGTGTTCGTTGATGGTCTGAACGAGCTCCTGAGGGACGGAGGAGGCTCCGTGCAGGACAATGGGGAAACCCGGTATGCGCTGTTCGATTTCGGCGAGGATGTCGAGACGGATTTTAGGATCTTCACCCGGTTTGAACTTGAATGCGCCGTGTGAGGTGCCGATGGAGATGGCAAGGCTGTCGACACCGGTTTTTGCAACGAAGTCCTCCACCTCTTCCGGCTGCGTATAGGTGTGGTGGGCAGCGGAAACTTCGTCTTCGATGCCGGCCAGCACGCCGAGTTCGCCTTCGACGGTCACATCGTACTGGTGGGCGTATTCGACAACTTTTCTGGTAAGGGCGACGTTCTCTTCATAGGGCAGATGCGATCCGTCGATCATGACAGAGGAAAAACCGGATTCGATGCAATCCTTGCAGAGTTCGAACGTGTCGCCGTGATCGAGGTGAAGGACAACCGGGACAGGCGTTCCCAGTTCCGCTGCGAACTCCACGGCGCCCCGTGCCAGGTGCTTGAGCAGGGTTTCGTTTGCGTAGCTGCGGGCTCCCTTGGATACCTGAAGAATAACCGGAGAGGCGGTTTCGGCGCAGGCCATGATAATAGCCTGGAGCTGCTCGAGGTTGTTGAAGTTGTAGGCCGGAATGGCATAACCGCCCTTGACGGCTTTGGCGAAAAGTTCACGGCTGTTGACAAGTCCGAGCTCTTTATAGCTTACGGATATCTTTTCCATAGAAAGGTTTTGCTTAATTGTTATTGTCTGAGCGAATTTTTACTTTCCCTGCATCAGGAGATTTCAGCGGGTTGACTGTCCTCCAATATAATATATTTGTGAACTCATTCAAGAACACTCAAGCGGCAGATACCGATAAACCATGGATTATCATACACCGGCAATCATCAGAAAAGGTCTGATTGTCGTCATCGTTTCTTTAGGCTGTTCAGCTCAGACCTTCGGCAAAAACCCCTTTCCCCTCAAGCCTGCCGTAGCTGTTGTACCACTCAGGCCGACGGAAACGCAACTGGCAGCCGGCAGATATGTAACGCAGTATCTCCAGAAGAACCACTACCGCAGGGTTGCGGTGAACGACTCGCTCTCCCAGCAGATTTTCCGCCGTTATATCGATAATCTCGATGGTTCGAAAAGCCATTTCCTTTCCGGAGAGGTTGCCGCACTGAGGACAGCTTACGGAAACCGCCTCGACAACGAGTTGCTCGAAGGCCGCTCGACTGCGGGGTTTGCCATTTACAACCAGTTTCTGCGCCGCTCGAGAGAGAAAATGAGGTTCATGAAAGCCACCGTCGATACCGTGCGTTTCGACTTCACCAGACCGGAATCTCTCGATCTCGACCGCAAAAACGACCCCTGGCCGGCGGACTTCCGTCAGCTCCGGGCTCTCTGGAGAAAAGAGCTCAAATACCAGTGGCTGAGCATGAAGTACTCGGAAGGCAGCGGAAAGTCCATTCGCACGGAACTTTCCAAAACCTATGCAAACCGGCTCAGGCTCCTCAGCCGGCAGAAATCCGACGATGCCTTCCAGGCCTACATGTATGCGGTAACGACCTCCTTCGATCCGCATACCAGTTATTTTTCGCCTGACGAGTTCGAGAACTTCCAGATCGATCTCAGCCGCTCGCTGGAGGGAATCGGAGCGAAACTGCAGATGGAGAGCGAATATACGGTGGTCAATGAGATCATTCCCGGCGGGCCGGCCTTCAAAAGCAATCTTCTGAAAAAATCGGACCGCATTATCGGTGTCGGCCAGGGCGCCGCCGGTGAAATCGTCGATGTGAGGGGATGGAGGATCAATGATGTCGTCAAGCTTATCCGGGGCAGCAAGGGAACCCTGATCCGCCTGAAAATCTATCCGGCAAGCCAGGGAGGCAGGGGACCGGCAAAAGTCATTCAGCTGGTGCGCGACAAGGTGAACCTCCAGGAGCAGGCGGCCCGCAAGAGCTTCATTGACGTGGACGGACGTAAAATCGGCGTCATCACCATTCCTTCCTTCTATCTCGATTTCGAGGCACAGAAGCTCAATGCCAACAACTTCAACAGTACGACACGCGATGTCGCCCGTATCCTCCAGGATCTCAACAGCGCTGGTGTCGACGGCGTGATCATCGATCTGCGCGACAACGGCGGAGGCTCGCTTGAAGAGGCCGTAAACGTTACCGGACTGTTTATTCCGGCTGGCCCGGTGGTGCAGATCAGTAACTCTTCGGGCGGAAAAATGGTGCTGCGCGACGAGGACAAACGGACAATGTATGAGGGCCCTCTGGCCGTGCTGGTCAACCGGTACAGCGCTTCGGCATCGGAAATCTTCGCCGCCGCGGTTCAGGACTACGGCCGGGGGGTCATTGTCGGCGAGCAGACTTTCGGCAAAGGCACGGTGCAAAGTCTGGTCAAGCTGAGCCGGCCTTTCGGCTTTCTCTCCAGGCAGACCGATCTCGGCCAGCTGAAGCTGACGATTGCGAAATTTTACCGGATTTCCGGAGGCAGCACCCAGCACAAGGGAGTCTCGCCGGACATTGCGATTCCCTCACTGATCGACAACTCCTCGGTCGGAGAGGACACCTATACCAGCAGTCTTCCATGGAGCACGATATCAAGAACCTTCTACCGTCCCGTTTCCGATATTTCACGTGACGATATCCTGCATCTGCGCCAGAATTACCATGCGGCATCGCTTCAGAACAAAACGAGCCGGGAGTATCTCCGCGATCTGGGCATTCTGAACCGTATCAGGAAAAGAAAGGTTGTCGCCCTCAGCGAGGCAGCCTACAAGGCGGAAAATGACGAGCTGAAGAGAATAGAAAAGCGATGGATGATCGAACCCGACAGCATCAGGGACAGCAGCCGTGATTTCATGCTGAACCGTTCCGCTGAAATCGTAACCCGGCTGGTGGAACTGAAAAAATCCAGACAGGCCGGCGCTCCTCCGAAGAGAACGCTGTCGGTGAACTGAACGGTCCGCACAACAAAACAGAAAAGGCTGCCCTCACCCGGCAGCCTTTTCTGTTTTGTGTTGCCCATGATCTCTTCAGAGCAGCTTTCTGGCCTCTTCAAGCTGCGCTTCCACGGAACTGAAGGAGCAGCTGCCGCGACTCTTTTTGGCCCTGATGCTCGCTTCGGGTTTGAGCGAAAGGTAGATGTCGTTTTCGAAAAGCGTGGAAAAGGTTCTGTACTCTTCCAGCGTTATGTTCGGAAGGGTTTTGCCTGAAGCGATGCTGTGTGAGACGATCCTGCCGGTAACGCGGTGGGCATCCCTGAAAGGCATCTGCTTGCGGACCAGATACTCGGCGATTTCCGTGGCGAGGCTGAGGTCCTCGGCGGTCAGTTTTGCAAGCCGCTCCTCCCTGAGGGTTGTGTGCTCGAGCAGCTTTCCGAAAATCGAGACACACTCGATGGTCGTTTCGGCGCTGTCGAAAAGCGGCGGTTTGTCCTCCTGCATGTCGCGGTTGTAGGAGAGGGGGAGTCCTTTCATGATGGTGAGCATGGAGACCAGACTGCCATAGACCCTGCCGGTTTTTCCCCTTACCAGTTCCGCGATGTCGGCGTTCTTTTTCTGCGGCATGAGCGATGAACCGGTAGCGAAGGCGTCGCTGATTTCAAGGTAGCCGAACTCGTAGGAGCTCCAGAGAATCAGGTCTTCGGCAAAGCGCGAAAGGTGCATCATGATCATCGAACAGGCTGAAATGAACTCGATCACGATATCCCTGTCGCTTACGGCATCGATACTGTTGGAGAAAACTCCGTCGAAGTCGAGCAGTACGGCGCTTCTTTCGGTATTGAGCGGAAGCGTGCTTCCGGCAAACGCGGCTGCGCCGAGAGGGGAGATGTTCACCCGCCTGAAGAGATCGGCCAGCCGGTCGCGGTCGCGGCGGAACATGTTGAAATAGGCCAGATAGTAGTGCCCTGCGGAGATCGGCTGGGCTCGCTGCAGATGGGTGTACCCGAAAATGATGGTCTCCTTGCAGGCGTCGGCCTTTGAAACGAGGATTTTCTGCAGTCCATGCAGCGCCGCGTCAAGCGTGCGGATCTGCCGGCGCAGGTAAAGACGGGTATCGGTTGCCACCTGATCGTTCCGGCTTCTTCCCGAGTGAATCTTTCCTGCAGCAGCTCCGATTTTTTCTTTCAGCCGGTTTTCGATCACCGTGTGGATATCCTCATCCTCCCAGTGAGGCACGAGCGCTTCGGTTTCAAGTTCCGTTTCGATCTCCCTGAGTCCGGCTATGATCTGTCGGGCCTCCTCCGGAGTGATGATTCCCTCTTCGGCCAGCATGGTGACGTGGGCGGTGGACCCCTGGATATCCTCCCTGAAGAGCGCCTTGTCGACATGCACCGATGAGGAGAAACGCAGGGCATCACGGTCGAACGGCAGGGAGAAGCGGCTCTGCCAGAGAAGTTCTTTCTTGTTGCTCATGAAAAAGTCGTGTTTTTGCAAGATCGTTCGAATGGGAAAAAGAGCCGTCAGGTGCGCTCCCCGACGAATTGCCTGAGGGGAGCGCAGACGCGGTTTTCCGGCCTCAGAGGCCCGGATTGACCTGGCTGAAGGTTTTCATGCCGAGGCCGTACAGGTGAATGAACCCTGCAGCCGCCTTGTGGTTGAAGGTATCGGCTTCGGTATAGGTTGCCAGCTCCTCGTTGTAGAGCGAGTTCGGCGAATTCCTGCCAAGCAGCGAAAGGCTGCCCTTGTAGAGCTTCAGGCGCACCACGCCGGTCACCGGCTTCTGGGTTTCATCAACGAACGCATCGAGCGCCTTGCGCATCGGGGAGAACCAGGTGCCGTTGTAGATGATGTTGGCGTAGTCCTGGCTGATGTTCTTCTTGTACTGGAAGACGGTTTTTTCAAGCGTCAGTCGTTCGAGTTCCCTGTGCGCGAAGTGCAGGATGGTTGCCGCGGGTGCTTCGTAGATCTCCCTCGACTTGATGCCTACAACCCTGTTTTCGATCATGTCGAGACGTCCGATACCGTTGGCTGCGCCGGTTTCGTTGAGTTTCTGGATCATGTCGAGCCCGCTCATGCGCTGGCCGTCAAGCGCAACCGGCACACCCTGGGCGAATTCGATCTCAACTGATGCCGGGGTATCGGGCGCATTTTCCGGTGAGGTGGTGATCTGGTAGGCATCCTCCGGAGGGGTTACCATGGGATCTTCAAGCACGCCGCATTCGATGCTGATGCCCCAGATGTTCTCGTCGATCGAGTACGGGCTCTTCTTTGTGGCCGATACCGGTATGTTGTGTTCGAGGGCATAGGCGATTTCCGCTTCACGCGAGGTGAACTCCCATTCGCGCAGGGGAGCGAGCATCTTCAGATGGGGAGCCAGAGAGGCGAAGGTGACCTCGAAGCGTACCTGGTCGTTGCCTTTTCCGGTGCAGCCGTGCGCAAGCATGGTGCAGTTCTCCTCAAGCGCCACATCGACAAGCGCCTTTGCGAGCAGCGGCCTGCCGAGAGCGGTGGCCAGAGGATAGACATCCTCATAAAGCGCGCCGGCTTTCAGCGCTCTCCAGATATACTCCTCGACGAAGGTCTTGCGGAGATCGACGAACCTGAACGCCGAAGCGCCGGTCGTGAGGGCTTTCGATTCGAGATTCTCGATCTCTTTCTGCTGGCCGAGGTTGCCGGTGACGGCAACGATTTCGGCGTCGTATTTGTCTTTAAGCCATTTGATCATCACGGAGGTGTCCAGACCACCGGAATAGGCAAGTGCGATTTTTTCCTTACTCATGCGTTGCGTGATTGATTATCAGTTTTTGGAAAGATTTTCTTGAATATAGGATATCACCTGGGAAATCTGCGATACCGATCGGGGAATCACCAGAACGGTGTCGTCACCGGCAACGGTGCCGAGAATGGGAGAATTTTTCATCTGGTCGAAAAACGATGCCACCCCATGCCCCCTTCCGGGAAGGGTTTTGATGATGACCACGGTTTCATTCGATTCGATGGAGAGCACCTCGACCCCGACCAGCCCCTTGATGATGTTGCCGGGATTTTCCTCGGGCAGAACCAGCCGGTAGCCGCCGGCGCCCCTGGAGCGTACAACGCCGATTTCCGTACAGTCCCGCGACAGTGTCGCCTGCGCCACCTTGATGCCGGCCTCCTCGAGCAGACGGATAAGATCGTGCTGGTTGCCGACCTCATGAAGGCGCAGCGTCTCCCGGATTTTCAGTTGCCGTACCTGTTTGTTCATCGCCGGTTCAGGCCTTGATGTTTTTGGCCGCATTGAGCAGACGGTGCGTAAGATGGAATTTCCGGTACTCCTCGTGATTGAGCAGCTTCACCAGAAGGGCTTTCTGCACATGGAGCCGGTTTTCGGCTTCGTCGAATATCAGCGACTGCGGTCCGTCCATCACCTCTGCGGTAATTTCCTGGCCGCGGTGAGCCGGCATGCAGTGCATGACCACGGCGGAGGGTTTGGCCAGAGAGAGCAGGCGGCTGTTGACCTGAAACGGGGCGAAAATTTTCAGCCGGCTCTCATGCTCATCCTCCTGGCCCATGCTCGTCCAGACGTCGGTATAGAGCACGTCGGCATCCAGGGCGGCGGCTTCAGGATCGTGGGTGACCTCGATACGGCTGATGCCGGCTGCCCGCGCGGCTTCAAGGATCCCTGCGTCGGGGGTGTACCCTTCAGGGCAGGCCAGCACGAAATGGAAGGGGAGTATGCCGGCAAGCTCGATCCACGAGTTGGCGACATTGTTGCCGTCTCCGACAAAGACAACCTTGATCCCTTCGTGCCACAAACCCCTTTCGTAGAGGGTAAAGACGTCGGCAAGCACCTGACAGGGGTGCGACAGGTCGGTCAGGGCATTGATGACGGGAATGGAGGAGTTCTCCGCAAGACCCTCGATGATGCTGTGCTCATGCAGCCGCGCTACGATAGCGTCGTTGTAGCGGGAAAGCAGCCGGCCAACGTCCTCTACGGACTCCCTGGAACCTACTCCGATCGCCTTTCCTTCGAGGATTATGGCATAACCTCCGAGTTCGTGAATGCCGAGCTCGAAGGAAACCCTTGTCCTCAGCGAATGTTTGCTGAAAATCAGGACAACCGTCTTGTTTTTAAGTGGCTGGAAGGTGTTGTTCGCCGTGAATTCCTCCCTTTTCCGCTTGATATGAAGGGAGTAGTCGAAAAGTTCGATGACTTTGGCCATATCGAGCCGGGAAAACCCGAGGAAATCACGTTTCCCGGCATTAGCGTGTTTCTTAGCCTGTTCCATAACGGTTGTATTAGCTGTTTTCTGGTTGATCGTTATCCTGTTCGGCGATGAACTGGGTTCCTACCCCCTCATGGGTAAAGATCTCAAGCAGCAGGGAGTGCGTGAATTTACCGTCGATCAGATGGATTTTTCCGACGCCGCCGTCGAGGGTCTTGAAAGCCGAAAGCACTTTCGGGATCATGCCGCCGGAAATGATGCCCTGTTCGATAAAATCTGCGGCTTCCGACTTGCAGATGGTTTTCAGTATCCGCTCCCCGACCTGTATTCCCTCGACGTCGCTGACATAGATGAGTTTTTCCGCCTTGAGCGCGATGGCGATGCTGCTTGCCGCATCATCGGCGTTGATATTGTAGATGTTGCCGTTGTGATCGTATCCGATGGGAGCAATAACCGGAATGAGCCCGGCATGGCAGAGCAGATCGATATAGCCGGTGTTGATCGCCTCGACGTCGCCCACCAGCCCCAGCGTTTCGGCGTTCGGGCCGGGAAGGGCCTGGATGGTATCGGCATCGAGACCGGTAACCCCTACGGCCTTGCCGCCGTGTTCGCTCAGGAGACGCACGATATCCTGGTTTACCTTGCCGGCAAGGGTCATCTGCACGACATCGATCATCTCCCTGTCGGTGACGCGCTTGCCGTGGACAAACTGCGATGCAAGCCCCAGTTTCCTGGCGGTACGGGTGATGGCGTCTCCTCCGCCATGCACCAGGACGACATTGATGCCTACCTTTCTCAGAAGGGTGACGTTCTGGGCAAAACTGTTCTTGAGCACCTCATCTTTCATGGCGGAGCCGCCGTACTTGATGACGAATGTCTTGCCCTCGAACTTGCGGATATAGGGCAGTGCCTCGATGAGCACCTGGCCGATAGCCGCTTCCGGAGCCTTTCTTGCGGATTCGAATTCGCTGCACAGAGGATTCATGCTTTTGATGACGGTTGCGTTAACAGGTAAAAAAATCAGCTTCGGTAGCTGCCGTTGATTTCGATGTACTCCTTGCTCAGGTCGCAGGTCCAGACGGCGGCCTTTCCCGGACCGTTTCCGAGACGCACGGTCATGGTATAGGAGGGTTTTTTCAGAATCTCCGCGGCATCCTCTTCGGAAAAAACAGCCTTCAGGCCCGGTTCGAGAATGGAGAGGCCGTCAAAAAGAATCGCGACATCCTCCTGCCTGAAAAAAGCCCCGGATCGGCCGGCGGCGGCGATGATCCTGCCCCAGTTGGCGTCCTGGCCATGCAGGGCGGTCTTGACGAGCGGCGAGTTCGCTATGGTTTTAGCCGCAATCGCGGCGTCCCGGTCCGAAAGGGCTCCCTCTACGCGAATTTCAACAAGTTTCGTGGCGCCTTCGCCGTCAATGACGATAAGCCTGGCAAGAAAGGTCATGAGCAGTTCGAGAGCCCCGGCGAAAATTTCAGCATCCCGACTTTTTTCCGCGATGGAGGGTCCTTTTCCTCCGGCAAGAATCGACACCATATCGTTGGTGCTGGTATCGCCATCGACGGTTATGGCGTTGAAGCTGTTCCGGTTGGCGTTCTCGAGCATCCGCTGCAGGAGCGCCGGTTCGATTGCTGCATCGGTGCAGAGAAATGCCAGCATGGTGGCCATATCCGGGCAGATCATGCCGGAACCCTTGGCGATGCCGCTCACCCTGGCCGTGCCGCCGGAAAGGCGGACGTCGAGCGAAAAAAACTTCGGAAAGGTATCGGTGGTCATGATGGCTTCGGCGGCATCGAGGCTGGAGTTCCTTGCAAGAGCCGCAGGAAGCTCCGGCATGGCTCCGAGAATTTTCGGCATCGGCAGGGGCTGGCCGATCACTCCGGTGGAAGCCACCAGCACCTCTTCGGGTTTCAGGCCGAACAGGGCGGCGGTCGCCACGGCCATAGCCGCGGCATCGGCGAGACCTTCCGGGCCGGTTGCCGCGTTGGCGTTGCCGCTGTTGCAGATAATCGCCCTCATGCAGCCGCGGCTTTCCAGCAGACTGGCTCTGGAGTGCATGACCGGTGCGGCGGAGCAGAGATTGGTCGTGAACAGAGCGGCTGCCGATGCCGGATTGTCGGCAAGCAGGATCATGAGATCCCTCTTGTCGTATCTGATGGCGGCCGAAACCCCGGCGGAACGAAATCCGTCGGGCCAGAATCCCGCCTCGTCGAGGCCTGAGGGGAGCAGGGGAGTTACGGATTCGGGCCACCGGGTGGCAGCGGCAAGTTCCCTTATGGTATCGAGTGCTTTGTGCAGGTTAGGCGTCACGGCAGTACGGTATGTTTTTTTCTGGTAATCAGGACAGTCCGAGCGTCTCTTCAAGGCCGAGCATGATGTTCATGTTCTGCACGGCCTGACCGGCCGCACCCTTGAGCAGATTATCGATGGCGCTGACAATCACCAGCCGGCCGTTTTCAGGCCCGCTGGCGATATGGATGTCGCAGAAGTTCGTCAGGGCGACATGGCGCACTTCGGTCATGGTGTCGCGCAATCTCACAAACGGTGCGCCGGCATAAAAATTCCTGTAAAGATCGTCGATGGCGCTGCCGGAAGCTTCGCCATCGAGCGAAACGTTCAGCACGGAATAGATCCCTCTGGTAAACGGCCCGATAACCGGGGTAAAGGTGAAATCAAACGCGGGTTCGGAAACCGAAGAGCCGAGCGCCTGCATGATTTCCGGCGTGTGCTGGTGGCACCCGACCTTGTAGGCTCGCATGTTTTCGCTCATTTCCGAGAACGAAAGTTCGGTCTTGCTGGTGCGTCCGGCCCCCGAAATGCCCGAGATCGCCGTGCAGTTGACCGAACTCACCCTGAAGGGACGATCATTGCCATGAAAGAACGGAGCGAGTCCGAGAATGATGCTTGTCGCATAGCAGCCGGGATTGCTCACGGCCTTTGCCTGCGCAATTTCGTTCCTGAACAGTTCGGGCATGGCATAGGTCATCGAGGAGCCTGCTGTCTTCGGCTGCAGGTAGTAGCGTTCATGTTCATCCGTATTTTTCAGCCTGAAATCGCCGGAAAGATCGATAACCATCTTTCCCCTGCCGATCAGTTCGGGTACAAGCTTCAGGGCTTCGCCGTGAGGAAGGGCAAGAAAGCAGATATCGGCGTCGCATTCGCCTGCATAGCGCAGGAGCTCCATGTCGCAGGAGACGGAAGGATAGAGATCCGAAAATCGCTTCCCGGCCTGCGAGAAAGCGTAGAGCGAGTCGAGGCGCAGGGCGGGGTGGCGGAGAATGATGCGCACAAGCTCTGCGCCAGAATAGCCGGAGGCCCCGATAACCGCAACCGAATGGAGTGCCCCGGAGGGCGCCTTTGAATGTGTCATAACCTTTATCTGCGTGCTGGATGAACATACCGCCTGAAACCTGCGATGATATTCTATTTTAAGGATATTTAAAAGTAATTAACAGAGAAAAAACAGGATACGGGCCATGAATATTCATTCAGTACCTGAATATATATTCAATAAAGTGAATATATTACACTTTTCAAGGGAATTATCAAGAGCATTGCGGGCTTTTTTCCCTTTCCGTAACCGGATCTCTCTTTTTTGGAAAAGCTTTTTCATCTGCAATTCTCGCGGGGTATTGCTATCATATGCTTTATGATTACAGGTAATAAGAACAGCGGAGACCGTAAACGGTCCGCAGGCGCAGCTTTCATGCGCTCATCACTGGCGGCGGCCCTGCTCGTCCTGTCGATGTCGGGGTGCGGCGCCGGCGGGGATGCGCGCACGTCGGCCACGGAAGGAACGCTTCGCCTTGCCGTCGACGCATCCCTTGCCGAAGCCGCGGTTTCGCAGGCGGAAATATTTTCCGCGCACTATCCGGAAGCGTCCGTAGCCGTCACGCCGGAGCTGACGGGAAAAACCCTCCTCACACTGCTTAAAAGGGAATCCGATGCCGTGCTCGTCAACGGCTCGCTCCTGCCGGAAGAGGACTCGCTGCTTGCGCGTCCGAAGCTCGGCGGCCGGAAGGAGCCTGTGGCCCGTGACGCGCTCATCTGCATTGTCAGCCGCCTGAGTCCGCTCGATTCGGTCTCCACCGGAGCGCTCGGAGCAGCGCTTTCCGGCAGGAACCCCTCGAAGACGGGGTTCATTGTATGGACTGCACGCAACGACTACCGCCTGCTTGCAACCCTGCGCCATCTGCTCGATACGGGAGACGCAGCGCTTCATGCCATGCAGACCGATTCCGACTCGCTGCTTGTCGAAAAAACAGCCGTCGACCCCAGGGCCGTCGGCCTGCTCTATCTTTCGGCCTGGAACACCCTCTCCCTTTCCGAAACGACACGGAGCCGGATCCGCATGCTTCCGGTTGCATCCGAAAAAGAGGGCTCAGGAGCCGTAATGCCTTCCGAACAGCATATTTATGACGGGCAGTACCCGCTTGCCACCCTTGTGTATTACATCTATATTCCCGGCAATCCTCTTGCCGCAGGTCTCGGGTCCTGGCTCTCCAGGGAGGGACAGAAAGGCTTTGAGCGGAACTATCTTGCGCCGCTGCGTCAGTTGCCGAGAACCATAATCCTGAAATGACAAGCATGAGCAGCGAGATACCCCTGAATCAGCCGGTTCACCTGAAACGCATCACTCTCGGCGCAGCGCTCTTTCTCCTGCTCCTCGGGCTCGTGATCGGGGGATTCATGCTCTACCGGAACATGCTTGTCGAGGATATGCAGCACAAGCAGGCGCTCTACCGCAACCTGGTCGAACTGAAGGGAAAAGTGGCCGGTTTCGAAAAAAACCGCGAACTTTCAAGCAGGGATGACGACGCGACGATCAAGGTCATGCAGTTCATGCTCGATGAGGTACTGGAGAGTGCCGCCATAGCGGGCAAACCCGATATTCCGGGCGTACTGATCCGGAAGCGGAACGATCGCGGCTACTTTTCGGCGGCCAACCGTGAAGTTTTCCTGCTCGCGCTCGACAACAGCACCCGGAAGGCCGACAAGGAGCTGCAGGGAGCACTCGATGCCAGTGTATGGGTCAGCAACGTATTTGTCATGACGCTTTCGCTTCTCGTTGCGGGATTCGTCATCGCCGCATGGCGACGGTTCTACATAATCTATACCATGACGCTGATACCGCTCTCGCGGCTTTCAGGCAAAGTCAGCCTCATCAACAAAAACATTCCGGAAAGCATTCATGATACGGCCGATGATATCCGCAACGACCTGGCCCTGACGCCGCACTCCTGGGAGATCTCCCGCATCACCGACACCATGGTGGACTTCTGCCGGGATATCGAAGCGAAAAACAAGAAACTCGACGAGCTCTACATTCGCGACGAGAAAACGAATCTGTACAACTACCGGCACTTCAAGGAACATCTCATCATGGAAATCGAACGTTCGAAACGGCTCGACGACAAGGTATCGATAGCCATGATCGATATCGATCACTTCAAGCACTATAACGACGAGAACGGACATGTGGCCGGAGACCAGGTGCTGGAGCAGCTTGCCGGCATTATCGGCACCACCTGCCGCACATCCGACATGCCCTCGAGGTTCGGAGGGGAGGAGTTTGCCGTGCTTTTTCCCCGAACGGGAATCGACACCTCCATGCAGATTTCCGACCGTCTGCGCATGATCATCAGCGCCGAACCGGTTGCGCATGAAAAAAAACAGCCGGGTGGACGCCTGACGGTAAGTATCGGCATTGCAACCTTTCCTGACGATGCACAGGACTGGTATACCCTGGTCAACAATGCCGACCGGGCGCTCTATCATGCCAAATCCGCCGGCCGCAACAACGTATGCGCATTTTCGGCAATCAAGAGCGGAGATGAAGGCAAATGAAACCGGTTCTCTATATAGCCCGGCGCTTCGCCTTCCGGGAGCGCACCGGATCAAGGCCGGCGTTTATCGTGCTGGCATCGGTCATCGGCATCGCCGTAGGCACGGCGGCTCTGATTCTGACGCTTTCCATCGTCAAGGGGTTTGCCGGAAGCGTCGAGGGCAAGCTGATCAGCTTTACCTCGCACATACAGGTGCGTCAGGGAGACGAACAGTACTTTCCCGCAAGCCGATACGAACAGGGCCTCATCGCGGGTTTTCCGGGTGTCGTCTCGGCCTCGCCCTTTCTTGAAAAAAGCTTCATTCTCCGCAGCCGTCCCGGAGAGAAAAAAGGGTCGGCGGCGGTACGCCCCGTCGTGCTGAAGGGGATAACCGCCCTTGAGCGCAAGGCGTTCCTGAAACAGTATCTGATCGGCGGTGAGGGACGTCGGCAGCCGACGGAAAACGGGATACTCTCCCTCTATATCGGAAAAACGCTTGCCGAACAGCTCGGCGTGAAAAGCGGCCAGAAAGTTCTGCTTGCCGGACTGGACCGTGAGGTGAAAGATGGCATCAGCAGCGGAAACCGGGATATCGTGGACCTTTTCGCCTCCCTCGATCTTGAAGCCGCAAGGATCAGCGGCATTTACGACACCGGGCTGCAGGACGGGTTCGACGATGTGGTGGTTATCGCCTCGCTCGACGAGGTTCAGAAGCGCTTTCATCCCGACATGATCAGCGGTTACGATGTGCGGGTGGGGGATCTGTCGAAGATCGGCACGATTTCGGGAGAGCTGGCCCGGCAACTCGGATTTCCGTTCTACACCTATACGGTGTTCGAGCGCTATGCGAACCTTTTCGAGTGGCTCAAGCTCCAGAAAAACATCTCGCCCTTGCTCATCATAACCATTACCGTCGTTGCGGTATTCAATATCATCTCGACGCTCCTGGTGCTGGTTATCGAAAAAACGCGCGAAATCGGCATGCTGATCGCCCTGGGGCTCGAGCCCGGGAAAATCAGGCTGATTTTTTTAGGCCAGTCCATCCTCATCTCGCTGGCAGGAGTGGCCGCAGGAGCCGCAGTCGCCCTCTCGCTGACCCTTTTCGAACAGCGATTTCATCTGATAACCCTTCCCGAGAAGAGTTATTTCATCAAGTATGTGCCGCTGATGATCGATCCACTCGACTATCTTATGGTGGGCCTCGCCGTCATTTTTCTGACCATGCTTTTCGCCTTCATACCGGCAAGAATCGCATCATCGCTCAATCCCGGAACGGCGCTGACTACCTGATCTAATTTTTCCCGTATGAAAACAGCATTATGGATTGCCCGCAGGTTCAGCTTTGCCCGCAAACGCTTCAGGATTATCAATGTGATCTCTGCAATCAGCCTTGCCGGGATCATCGTGGGAGTGAGCACCCTCCTTATCGTGATGAGCGTCCTGAACGGCTTTCAGAAGCTCGCATACGACATGTTCACCACCATTGAAGGCGAGGTTCAGCTGGTTTCCCGCAGCGACGGCGGCATCAGCGTCAGCGACAGCCTGCTTCAGGCCCTGGCATCGGTCGAAGGGGTGGCGGCTGCCGAACCGTTTGCCGAAGGGGAGGCAATCATGTCGTCGGGCGGCGGAAAAAGCGAACTGGTCATGATCAGAGGACTCAGCGGGGAGGGTCAGCGGGAACTGATGCGAAGGACCTCGGCCATCAAGCCCTTTTTCAGCGGAGAGACGGTTTCCGCCGGCGATCTGCTTGCCGGACGCCTGGAGCTTTCGCCCTTCAGCGAGGTCAGGCTGTTCAGCCCAGAACTGATCAGCGTCGGTCTTGAACTGCTTTCGGAGCCCTACATGCTGGCCGCTCTGAGAATCCCCGAAACGAAGGTTTCCTCGACATTCTCCCTGCAGAAACTCTTCGACGACCGCTATGTGCTCGCGCCTAACGAATTTGCCCGCAAAGTGCTGCTTCTTGGCGGCGACCGGTACAGCGGCATCGATATCAGGGCCGAAAAGGGCGTCTCGGGCCGCAAACTCCTGAAACGTCTCGAAGCGAGGATTACCGGCACGCCTCTCGGGCGGAGCTGCACCCTGAGGCCTCTGGAAAAAAAGTACGGGGATATCTTCGCGGTCATGGAGCTGGAAAAATGGGCAAGCTTCAGCGTCCTGATGCTGGTGGTGCTTGTCGCCGCGCTCAGCCTTACAGGCTCCCTTGCCATGACGGCAATCGACAAGCAGAAAGAGCTTTTCTACCTCCGGTGTCTCGGGCTGGAACGGCCTCAGTTCATGGGAATTTTTCTGATCCAGGGCACCATGACCGGCATAGCCGGAACCGCCGCCGGATCGCTGCTGGCATGGATCGTCTGCCGGCTTCAGGAGGCCTACGGTCTCGTCCGCCTGCCATCGCAAAGCGCATTCGTCATCCAGTCATATCCCGTAAGCATGCACGCCTCCGACTTTTTTGCCGTAGGCCTGACCGCCGTCGCCCTGAGTTTTCTGGTGAGCCTCTATCCCGCCCGCAAGGCAGCGGCTATCGCCGTAAACCATTCGCTCGACAGCAAGGCCAACTAACCGTTCAGGCGGCAACCATAGGATCGAAGCCGCTTTTCCGCTCGCTGCATACCGGGCAGCACCAGTTGCCGGGAAGCTGTTCGAACGCTGTTGCCGGACGGATCCGGCTTTCGGGATCGCCGTCGGCAGGATCGTAAAGATAGCCGCACTCACGGCACTGCCAGCACCCGTTCACGGGGTTTCTCCCTGATTGTCAAGCTGTTTTCTGAGCACTACCATCGATGATGGCGTAAAACCAGCCCGGTGATAGAAATTCAGGGCGGCGGTATTGTCGTGATCCGTCAGCAGGGTTATTCTGCCCAGCCCCTCATGCCGGGCAAACTCCACGGAGTGGGCGATAAGTCGGGCGCCGATTCCCTGTGCGCGGAACGCCGGATCGACAATCATGTCTTCGAGCAGGGCGACTTTTTTGCCGAGAAAGGTGCTGACGGTAAAGAGCAGCATCACCATGCCGGCTATCCTGCCGCCGGTTTCACAGACAAACACCCGACCGGTCTGCGGGCTGTCGAGAACGAGTTCCAGGCCCCGTCTCTGGGCAACCGGGTCCGGAGTGAATTCCCGTTCCGCCGCAAACAGCATGCCGAGCAGTTCGGCGCATCGTCCGATATCGGCGGTTACGGCCTCTCTGATTCTTATATGCGCCATAGACACAGGTTCTGGTTGAAAAAATGACGATCTCCACAAGAAGTGCATTGCCGTTAAGTTAACATTTCAGGGCGGGACGCAAAGCGGGGAAAAGCCGGGTGGAAAATTCTGAAACTTATCGGCGGAGTTCCGGGTTTCACTGAAGTGAAAGAAAAAAAGCGGCGACAGCTCCTGGAGCGTATGCTGCGGCCAAGGATTTTAGTCACAAGCCATATCGCCATGTCGTTTTTCAGAAAGAAAACCCGTATCCCTGCGTCACTGCATACCGTAGAAGCTGTGGATGTCGCCCGTTACTGCGGCACCTGGTATGAAGCCGCTTCGATTCCCCGTAAACGCCAGAAAAGATGCGCCAACACCAAGGCGGAGTACACCCTCACGCCGGAAGGCAAGGTTCGCGTCGTCAACTCCTGCCGCAGGCATGGAAAAACGGTTTCGATAAAGGCTCTGGGATCTCCGGTGTCCGGCAGCGGCAACGCATGGCTGAAGGTGCGGTTTTTCGGCATCATCAATGCCGATTACCGGGTCATCGAACTTGCTGCGGACTACTCCTGGGCCGTTGTTTCCAATACTACCGGATCGGGACTCTGGGTGCTCAGCCGCACGCCCTATCCGGACAGGACCGTTTATGACGGCATCATGGAAAAGCTGCGGAGCCGGGGCATTGAAACCTCGGGAATAGAGAAAACCGCTCAGTGATGCATGGGGAATTTTCCCCGAAAAACAGTGTTTCCGGCTTTTAAAACCCCCGTTTTTCCGCTATACTTGTCCTCTTTCATCCGCAGGTTACGGGCATCGCTGTTTATGGAACAGATGCCCTTGAGGATTCAGGCAATGCTAACAACCGGCTATGGACGCTTTCTGGCTCTCGCTCGTCATGATTTTTCTGGCTGAACTCGGCGACAAAACGCAGCTTGTCGCCCTGACGCTCGCCACCTGTTACAACACGAAAACCGTTCTCTGGGGCATTTTCTGGGCCACCCTCGCCATTCATGTTTTTTCCGCCGGCATCGGCTGGTTCCTCGGTGAAAGGCTTCCTGCCGACTGGATAGGCTTCATCGCCGGCGCAGCCTTTGTCATTTTCGGTTTCTGGACACTCCGGGGGGATCATCTCGACGATGAAGATGCCAGCTGCAAAAGAACCATCCACCCGTTCTGGCTTGTCTTTACAACATTCTTCATGGCCGAACTTGGCGATAAAACCATGCTTTCGACCATAACGCTTGCTACAAACAACCCGTTTCTGCCGGTCTGGATCGGCTCGACCATCGGCATGGTGATCTCCGACGGCCTGGCTATCGTAGTAGGAAAAATGCTCGGCAAGAGACTGCCCGAAAAAACCATTCAGGTCGGAGCCGCAGTCATATTCTTCCTGTTCGGCGCTGTCAGCATGTATCAGGGCGGTGCGGCTTTTCCGCCCGGGGTCTGGGGTGTCGCTCTTGCGGTGATTGCCGCTGTCGGTTTTTTCTTTTTGCGCAAGTCCTGAGAGAAACCCGATCCGGCGTTTTTTTTATTCCGGCGGGAGTGCAGGGGCAACCCCCGCCGGAACAGGTCTTCAGGTTTCGCCGTCGGCGAGCGCGTAGGCCGGCAGGGTAAGTGTTGTCGCTCCGTCAGGGCCGTCAACGGAGAGCCTCCAGGAGGGGAGCCAGCCGAGGGCAACGAAATCGACCGACACGTCACTGCGGCGCGGAACCAGCTCTTCGCTCGTCAGGGCGGCTTCAGGATTTTCCCACCTTGCGGAAATCTCACGGACCCGGTCCTGCATTTCCGCACCGACCTTTTCCTGTTCCCGCTGCAGCTCCTCTATGGTTTCGGTTGACTCATCGATATCGGCCTTCGCGTTCGAGGTCATTCTTCGGCGGGTAAGGGCGCTGCCGATGCCCCGCGTGCTTTTTCTGCCGAGAAAGAAACCAAGCACGCTTTCTCCAAGCCCGACCAGTTCGCTGGTTTTGCGGCTCCTGTGTTCGGCTTCGTCCTGGGCAAGCTCCCGCTCCTCCCGTCTGATTTTTTCACTGATGCGCTCGAGCTGGGGCTCAAACTTCTTTTCAAGCGCATCGACCTCCCGGTCGCGGTTTTCCCTTGCCGCCTGCTGCAGGCGGATGGTGAAATCCCGTTCACTCTCGCCGCTGCGACGGAAAAGTCCGGTTCCGGGATGAACGGTCAGCTGAAAACGGGAGTGCTGGTAGAGCCAGTCGGCAAAGGGCTGGCCGAAAGCCGCGAGATTGCGTGGCGTACTGAGGTTTTCCGGAAGCGACGCGAATGCCGCCGCGCGGCTGTCCGGCATGCCGGACAGGGACGACTGCGCCATGCCAAGCGTTTCGCTCTCTTCCCATGAAGCCGTTCCGGCCGCGGACGGAGAGGGAAAGGCGGCCATTACCAGACGCCGGTTTTCACTGATGGCCCGCTTGCGGTCGGAAAAGGCCACCGAAGCCGAACCGATAACCGCCGGCTCGTAGACCAGCTGTTCGGCACTCACCGACGGCAGGCTTCCCGAATTCCGGGCATGATTTTCAAGAGCCGCCCTGGCGTCGAAACGGACCGGAACGAACACCTGCTTCATCGAAGGATCGAGTCCCGGAGGGTTCGGGCTGAATCCGCAGGGCAGTGTGCCGCCGCCTTCACGGGCATCTTTTGCGGCCGCAGCCGGAGTTGCCGCTGCCGCGGTGGCAACCGCCGGCCCGGCCTCTCCTGGGGCTTTGCGGGGGTCCATGAGTTTCCTGATCTGCGGTCTTGTCATCGGTCCGGAGAGGTAACTCATCGCCCATCGGGTCTGAAAGACGACCGGACGGTCTTCGTGAACATTGTGGAGCAGAAAAACCCGGTTGCCCAGCTGGCTGATGATGCTGTCGTAATCGACGGAGCCGCCCGATCCTCCGGCCTCTGAAATGGCGCTTTTGAGCCCTTCGAGCACCCGCTGCTTGTCGCGTTCGGCCTGAAGTTTTCCGATGAACCAGGTTCCGGTATTGGTCAGACCCTTGTAGTCGAGATCGACCGGGTTCTGGGTAACCAGCACGCAGCCAACGCCGAAAGCGCGGGCCTGCTTGAGCAGCGTGAGAAGCGGGCGTTTGGAGGGCGGCTCGGCAACGGGAGGAAGATATCCGAAAACCTCGTCGAAGTAGAGGAGCGCCCTGAGGCTGGAGGTTCCGGATTGCGCGCGGGTCCAGGTCAGTATGTTTTCAAGGAGCAGCGTGACGAAAAACATCCGTTCGCTCTCCGAAAGATGGGCCAGATAGAAGATGCTGTGGCGAGGCTTTCCCCCGGCGGTATAGAGCATCCGGTCGATATCGAGCGGGTCTCCCTCGAGCCAGCTCTGGAAGGAAGGGGAGGCTATCAGGGAGTTGAAGGCCATGGCAAGCTCGAATCGCTCTTTTTCGGGATAGAACGTGTTGACATCGAACACGCCGACCTGTCGCATGGGAGGATTCTGGATCGAGGTGATCAGGGCCGCAAGATCGAGATCCTGGCCTTTTTTCCAGAAGTGTTCGAAAATGCCGGCCAGCAGAATCGATTCACGGCTTCTGGTGGGATCGGCCTTGATGCCTGCCAGCCCGAGCAGGGCGCTTACCGTGCCGCCGATGCGTTCACGGATGGTTTCGGCATGTTCCTCGAAATCGAGAGGGGGAGCGGCCAGACTTCCGAGAATGCTGACCGGCACGCCGGTTTCGGAACCGGGTGTGTATATGGTATAGTCGGCGCTCTGCCCGAGCTGCCGTATCCTGTCCGGAGCTATTCCCCAGTCGGCAAGTCCGGTTTTCCACTGTTCGGCGGTCGATGCCGCAAGCTCCTCGGAGCTTTTTCCCTTGCGGCGGGCGTCATCCTCATTGATCCAGGGCAGGAAATTTTCCGGCAGGAGATCCGGAAACTGCAACAGGAGATTGGTCATGTCCCCCTTGGGATCGATCAGAATAACCGGAACCTTGTCCAGCGCCGCCTCTTCGAGCAGACCGATGCAGAGACCGGTTTTGCCGCTTCCGGTCATACCGACGCAGACGGCATGGGTTGTAAGGTCCCGCGCGTCGTAATGCACGGGTTTCTCGAGGCGCTGCGACGAGGCAAGGTCATATTCAGCGCCGAGATAAAAAGAGCCGAGTCGTTCTTCGGGTGCCTGCATAAGCTTTGTTCTGGTTATATTTTCCCGAGGGCCTGACGCCGTCGTTCTGCCTGCGTTTACTTACGATGTTTCCTTTAATAAACATCTATTTATCGATCTTTTCAAGATACCGAAACCCGGATATGAACCAGTCGCTGCTTGAAATCAGAAACCTCGCTTTCACCTATCCGGGCGCTTCCTTACCGGTATTCGAGAGGCTCGATCTTGCCGTCCGGAGCGGAGAGTTCATTCTGATAAAGGGCCCTTCGGGAACCGGCAAGTCCACGCTGCTGCGCCTTATCTGCCGTCTGAACCAGCCGCAGGACGGCACCGTCCTTTTCAGGGGACGCGACATCACCGTCATCCCTCCGGCCGCGCTCCGCTCGTCGATAAGTTATGTGGCCCAGCTTCCGCAGATGATCGACGCTCCGGTGGGAGAGAATCTGCTGCTGCCGTTCTCCTTCAGGGCGAACAGCAAAAAGAGGGCGCCGCAACCGGAAACGCTTTACCGGATGCTCGACGAGTTCTATCTCGGCGGCATCACGCTCGAACAGTCGGCCCTGAAACTCTCCGCCGGCCAGAAACAGCGGCTGGCCATCATGCGCTCGATCCTCCAGGAACCTGAAATGATGCTCCTCGACGAACCCACATCGGCGCTCGATCCTGAAAGCGCCGCCATGGTTTTTTCGATCATGGAACGGCTCAACCGTACGGAAAAAATGACCATCATGACCGTAACACACAGCGATTACCGTCCGGAAACCCTCCGGGGAATCGTTTACCGGCTTGAAAACAGAACCCTTCAGCTCAGAGAGGAATGAACCGTATCATCGATATTTCCACAGGAAAGCTGCTGCTCGCCTTTGTATTCATCATCGTGGCGCAGGCCAGCTCGATCTTCTACCATCTGGGACTCGGCCGGGACATTGCCATCGGGGCGCTTCGCACCTTCGCGCAGCTCTTTCTGATGGGGTATGTGCTCACCTTCATTCTCGGTTCCGAAAATCTGCCGCTGACCATCGCCATATTTGCCATCATGGTGATTTCGGCAATGTCCATCATAAAGGGGCGGGTGAAGGAAAAACAGGTCGCCTACATCCTGCCGACCTTTCTGACCATGCTGGTCACCTACTTCGCGACGGCATTTTTTGTTTCCGGCATCATAGTCGATTCCACACCATGGTGGGAGCCCCGCTACTTCATTCCTACGGGCGGCATGGTTATCGGCAATTCGATGTCGGCAATCGCCATCGCTCTCGAACGGCTGTTCAGCGAGATGCGCCAGCGACGGGAGGTGGTGGAGATGAAGCTCGCCCTGGGAGCCGATTTCAGGGAGGCGAGCGACGATGTTTTCAGAAATGCCGTCACGTCGGGCATGATCCCTTCGATCAACGCCATGATGGGAGTTGGACTGGTGTTCATTCCCGGTATGATGTCCGGTCAGATACTTTCCGGTACGGATCCTCTTGTCGCCATCCGCTACCAGATCGTCGTGATGTTCATGCTGGTGGGATCGACCGCCGTAACCTCGATTATCGTCATGCTGATCGTGCGCAAACGCTGTTTCGGCAGCGGGGAAGAGGTGTTACTCTCTTCCCGGTGAATCCTTGGCTCCTCTTGCCTGCACCATGACGGCAACTCCGGCGATCATCATGACGAAGCAGAGCACCTGGCCCATGGAAAAGTCCAGGAAAACAAAGCCAAGATGGGCATCCGGCTCACGGAAAAACTCTATGAAAAACCTGACGAATCCGTACCCCAGAAGGTAGAGTCCCGAAAGAAACCCCGGATACGGAGACTTTTTGCGCAGGGCCCAGAGAATGACAAACATCACGATTCCCTCGAAAAACGCTTCGTAAAGCTGGGAGGGGTGACGCAGCTCCACCGTGGGAGCCATGGGAAAGTACATGCCGACAGCCGCATCGGTTACCCTTCCGTAGAGCTCGCCGTTGATGAAATTGCCGAGCCGTCCGAAGGTGTAGCCGAGGGGAAGGGCGGGAAGGAAGAGGTCGAAAATTTCCAGAAATCCTTTCTTCTGCGTTCGGGAAAAAAACCACATGGCAAGCACCACGCCGATCACCCCGCCGTGATAGGACATTCCCGTTATGCCGGCAAAGCTGCAGCCGCCCGATGCAAAAGACCACGGAATGAGCGTTCCGAGCGGATCGGCAAAAAAGCTGTCCAGCCCGTAGAAAAAGATATAGCCCAGCCGACCCCCGAGCACGACGCCGACCATGGCCCAGGTAAGGGCGTCTCCGACGAACTGGCGGTCGAAGCCGGTTTTTTCGGTTTTCAGGCGATAAAGCGTAAGCAGCCAGACTATCGCAAAGGCGATGATGTACATCATGCCATACCACCGAACGGCAAATCCTCCCAATGAGATAATCACCGGATTCATCTGTGAAGGCAGGTGCTGCCACCAGAAGAGAAAATCATTCATATAAACTGGATTTTCGTAAAGTTTCCCAAAATTAACAATTCTAAACTGTTGGATTACATAGAAATATAGTTAACTTAAAATCTTGCGCTTTTCTTTGTTTATTTCATTTACCCAAAACATATAAACAAACCAATAGTATGGCTAAGATACTTGAAGGGCCGGCTATGAAACTTTTCAATAAGTGGGGCATTCCTGTGCCCAACTATGTGGTTATCATGGACCCCAACCGGCTTGAACAACTTGGTGAAGCTAATAAATGGCTGAGAGAATCAAAACTTGTTGTCAAAGCTCACGAGGCTGTCGGCGGACGTTTCAAACTGGGTCTTGTCAAGCTCGGCCTGAATCTCAGGGAGGCCGTAGAGGCAGCCCGTGAGATGATCGGGCGCGAGATCGGCACCGCTGCCGTCCGTCAGGTCATTGTAGCCGAGATGCTCGAGCACGATGAGGAGTACTACGTCTGCATAAACGGCAACCGTGACGGCGCAGAAGTGCTGCTGTCCAACCGGGGCGGTGTCGATATCGAGGAGAACTGGGATACGGTTCGCCGTCTCTTCATACCCATCGATGAGAACCCCTCCATCGAACGACTCACGGAATTTGCCTGCGAAGCCGGTTTCAGCGGCGAAATCGCGGAACGTGTCGGCAAGATCGTATCGCGGCTCGTCCTCTGTTTCGACAACGAAGACGCCCAGTCCATCGAGATCAACCCGCTCGTGATCCGCAAAAGCGACATGCGCTTTGCCGCACTCGATGCGGTCATGAATGTGGACTACGATGCCCGTTTCCGCCATGCCGACTGGGACTTCAAACCGGTTTCGGAAATCGGCCGTCCCTTCACCGATGCTGAACTGCAGATCATGGAGATCGATGCCCGCATCAAGGGATCGGTAAAGTTCGTCGAGGTGCCCGGCGGCGAAGTCGCCCTTCTGACGGCAGGCGGCGGCGCTTCGGTATTCTATTCCGATGCCGTCGTGGCAAGAGGCGGAACCATCGCCAACTATGCCGAATATTCAGGCGATCCGTCCGACTGGGCGGTTGAAGCCCTGACGGAAACCGTATGCGCCCTTCCGAACATCAGGCATATCATTGTAGGCGGCGCCATCGCGAACTTCACCGACGTCAAGGCGACCTTCAACGGTATTATCAACGGATTCCGCGAAAGCAAATCGAAAGGCTATCTCGAAAATGTGAAAATCTGGGTGAGAAGGGGCGGTCCGAACGAAAATCAGGGACTTGCCGCCATCAGAAAACTGCAGGACGAGGGCTTTGACATCCATGTGTACGACCGCAGTATGCCGATGACCGATATTGTCGACCTCGCACTGAATTCGTAAGGTGACGGTATCCTTAACTACCAATTATAAAGGAACTTATAACTTTTTAATCAGGAAAGAATCGTGAGTATATTAGCAAACAGGGATACACAGGTTGTCATCATTGGCGGTGTTGCCGGCCTGAATGCCGCAAGGAGGATGGCGCAGTTCGACTTTCTGGTCAACCGGCCGCTCTCCGTTCAGGCATTCGTCTATCCCCCCGAAGAGGGCCAGCAGAAAGAGATCTATCGCGGCGGTGAACTGAAAAACGTCCCGGTATATTCCTCGCTCGACGATGCGCTGGCTGAAAATCCGGGCATAAATACCGCTCTTATCTATATAGGGGCAAACCGCGCATACCTGGCGGCAAAGGAAGCCATCGAGGCCGAAAACATCCAGCTGGTTTCGATGATTACCGAAGGCGTTCCGGAAAAGGATGCAAAAAGACTGAGAAAACTTGCCATTGCAAACGGCAAACTCTTCAACGGACCATCTTCGATCGGCATCATGTCGGCAGGGGAGTGCCGCCTCGGCGTTATCGGCGGAGAGTTCAAGAACCTCAAGCTCTGCAACCTCTACCGTTCGGGCTCATTCGGCGTCATCACCAAATCGGGCGGCCTGTCCAACGAAGCGATGTGGCTCTGCGCCCAGAACGGCAACGGCATCACCACGGCCGTAGCCATCGGCGGCGACGCTTATCCGGGCACCGATTTCGTCACCTATCTGGAAATGTTCGAAAAGGACCCTGAAACCAAAGCCGTCGTCATTGTCGGCGAGGTCGGCGGAACCCTTGAAGATGAAGCCGCAGAGTGGCTGGCCGCTGAAAAGCGCCGCATCCGTCTTATCGCCACCATCGGAGGCACCTGCCAGGAGGTTCTGCCCCAGGGCATGAAATTCGGCCATGCCGGCGCCAAAGAGGGCAAGAAAGGCATCGGTTCGGCACGCTCCAAGATGAACGCGCTGCGTGAAGCCGGCGCTCTGGTGCCCGACACCTTCGGCGGTCTTTCAAAATGCATCAGGCAGGTTTACGAAGAGCTGCTCGCCGACGGAAGCATCAAGCCGGAACCGGAGATCGACGAGGCGCTGCTGCCCGAGCTGCCGCTGAAAGTTCAGGAAATCATGAAGCAGGGCGAAGTTATCGTCGAACCGCTCATTCGCACCACCATTTCCGACGACCGCGGCGAAGAGCCCCGTTATGTCGGTTATGCCGCTTCGGAACTCTGCGAGAAGGGTTACGGCATCGAGGATGTCCTCAGCCTGCTCTGGAGCAAGAGGCTGCCTTCGCGTGAAGAGTCGGAAATCATCAAACGCATCATCATGATCTCCGCCGATCACGGTCCGGCCGTGTCGGGTGCATTCGGAGCCATTATCGGCGCCTGTGCCGGCATCGATCTGCCCCAGGCGGTTTCGGCAGGCATGACCATGATCGGCCCCCGTTTCGGCGGAGCGGTCACCAACGCCGGCAAGTACTTCAAGTACGGCGTCAAGGAGTACCCGAACGACATCGCGGGATTCCTTTCATGGATGAAGCAGAACGTCGGCCCCGTACCCGGAATCGGCCACAGGGTGAAAAGCGTCAAGAATCCCGACAAGCGCGTGAAGTACCTGGTGGACTACGTGAAGAACCACACCTCGCTGCACACGCCTTGTCTCGACTATGCGCTCGAGGTCGAAAAGATCACCACGTCGAAAAAGGACAACCTGATTCTCAACGTGGACGGAACCATCGGCTGTATTCTTGTCGATCTGGACTTCCCGGAACAGTCGCTCAACGGCTTCTTCGTTCTGGCCCGTACCATCGGCATGATCGGCCACTGGATCGATCAGACCACGCAGGGATCGAAGCTGATCAGGCTGTACGACTATCTGATCAACTACGCCGTAAAGGAAGAGCGCGAAGTGCCCGAAAAGAAGTAAGGCAACTGGCGACATCTTTACGATCTGACCATATGACCATAGAGGCCGTCCCGGAACTGAAAACCGGGACGGCCTTTTTTTGTCCAGAAAAACAGGAAATACGCTATATTATTAAATTATAAACCGTTAACGAACAGCAAGCCCATACCCCCATGATCATAAAATTGCTCGAGGCCCTGCGTATCGCAGGAACCTTTCTTGGCGTTTTTCTTGCGTATTATTACGGCGATTCACCCGAAGAGGTGCTGCGCATCATGACACCGTGGTTTGTCGGTTCGATTGCAGGACTTTCGGCAATAGAGGGACTTTTTTTCGGAGATGAGGCGGCAAAGGAGAAAGGATTCGAAGGGCGCAGCAACTACCAGCGCCAGAACGCCTTCTGGTTCCTTGCCGTGGCCGTAACGTCACTGGTCGCGTTTATCGCACACTGGGACGCCTATGCGAACGTCGCCGTGGTATCGGTTTTTTGCCTGTTCCTGATTCTTTCAGCAGCCAACCATACCTGGTCGATGATAGCGGAAAGAAACACAAAATGGCAAAACGTCATCCGTCCGGTCCTGACGGCACTCCTTACCGCAGCCTTCTGGCATCCGGTAACCGGGGTACTCTTCAAATAACCTCGTCGTTCGGGGAAGTGCATACCAAAAAACCCCGCAGGGAGCCCAAAACCGCCTGCCGGGCTGCCCTGCCATTTTGTTGTATAATATAAATTATGTAAAGCTAACGATATCATAACTATTATTATACAACAAGCAATAATCATAATTACAGAGCATCTCTTATGCCTCTGTTTTCAATTTCCCTCTCCTGAAATCAATGTAATCACTGAAGACTTCGAGTTAATGAATCTGTCGGATCGTCGAGCAACTCGATTGGCAGACGACGACAGCCATCAGCAAGCCCGATCCACCGCCAGGCCTCTTTCGATGCCGAAAGCAGCTTTAGCTCCGTTTCACTCCATGAAGCGGTTTCATTGTTCGGCAGGTTTGCCATCGTTATGAGGCAGTTGCCGGAGGCGGCATCCCAGAGCTTGAGGGTTTTGTCGGAAGAGCCGGAAATGATGCGCGAGCCGTCCGGGCTGAAAGCTGCGGCCATGACTCCGTTTGCCTGGCCGGAGAGGGTCATGAGGCAGTTGCCGGAGGCGGCATCCCAGAGCTTGAGGGTTTTGTCGGAAGAGCCGGAAA